>JAGQRJ010000021.1 GCA_020425635.1 Planctomycetota bacterium
ACGGCTTGGAGGACTCGGGGGTTTGCGTGAGACGGCTTGGAGGGCGCGGGGTCTTGCGTGAGACGGCTTGGAGGGCGCGGGGTCTTGCGTGAGACGGCTTGGAGGACTCGGGGTCTTGCGTGAGACGGCTTGGAGGACTCGGGGGTTTGCGTGAGACGGCTTGGAGGGCGCGGGGTCTTGCGTGAGCGAGGATCCTGGGAGCGTTGCGCTGCCAAACCGTAGGGGCCGAGCTTGCCTCGGCCCGGCCCTCGAGGCACCCGCGTCGCCCTCTCCCCGAGGCAGAGACAGGGACAGGGACAGAGGAAGTCATTCAACGCAGAGAACGCGGAGGGACGCGGAGGGAGGGCCTGCTGGCGCCGCGAAACGGGTGCCGATTCCCACCCGTGACGCGGCCCCGGGGCCCGCGTAGACTCTCGCGCATGGGCTTCGACTACGGACCGCTGGAGGCGCGCTACGACGCGATCGTGATCGGCGCCGGCATGGCCGGGCTCGCCGCGGCGATCCGGCTGGCCATGTTCGACGTGAAGGTCGTGGTGCTCGAGAAGCACTACATGCCGGGGGGGCTCAACAGCTACTACCACCGCGCCAAGCGACCCTTCGACGTGGGGCTGCACGCCATGACGAACTACGCGCCCAAGGGCGCGAAGCGCATGCCGCTGACCAAGCTCCTGCGGCAGCTCAGGATCCCGCACGACGCGCTGCAGCTCGCGGAGCAGGGGCACAGCGAGGTCCGCTTTCCCGGGGTGACCCTGCCCTTCACCAACGACTTCCAGGTCCTGCGCGGCGCGATCGCCGAGGCCTTCCCCGACCAGGCCGACCGCTTCGACGGGCTGGTCGCGGCGATCGAGGCCTTCGACAACCTGTCCCTCGACCGCGAGCAGCTGCCCGCGCGCCCGGTGCTCGCCCAGCACCTGTCCGACCCGCTGCTGATCGACATGCTGCTCTGTCCGCTGATGTACTACGGCTCGGCGGTCGAAGACGACATGGAGTTCGGCCAGTTCGTCACCATGTTCAAGAGCATTTTCCTCGAGGGCTTCGCCCGCCCCGAGGGCGGCGTGCGGACCCTGACCGACCTGCTCAAGGCGCGGCTGAAGGAGGTCGGCGGCGAGGTGCGCTTCAAGCGCGGGGTGAAGCGAATCCTCAGCAAAGACGGCAAGGTCTTCGGCGTCGAGCTCGAGAAGGACGATCAGGTGATCGAGGCGCCGGTGGTGATCAGCACCGCCGGGCACCACGAGACCGTGGGCCTGTGCGAGGCGCTGCCGCAGCCCTCGCCCGAGACGAACCCCGTCGGCCAGCTGAGCTTCATGGAGTCGATCCACTGCCTCGACTGCGAGCCCAAGGCGCTCGGGCTCGACCAGACGATCGTGTTCTTCAACGACTCCGAGCGCTTCCACTACCGCGCCGCGGAGGACTACGCCGACCTGCGCTCGGGCGTGATCTGCATGCCCAACAACTACCGCCACCAGACCCCGCTCGAGGAGGGCCTGGTGCGGATCACCTCGATCGCGAACTTCGCGAAGTGGGCTGCGCTCGAGAAGCCCGAGCCCTACGGCGAGGTCAAGGAGCGCTGGCGCGCGGCCCAGGCCGAGGTCGCGGCGAAGCTCCTCGGCGAGTTCCGCGAGCACGTCGTTTACCACGACACCTTCACGCCCACGACGATCCTGCACTTCACCGGGCACCAAAACGGCGCGATCTACGGCGCGCCGACCAAGCTCACCGACGGGCTCACGGGGGTCGACGGGCTGTTCCTCGCCGGCACCGACCAGGGCTTCCTCGGGATCGTGGGCGCCATGCTCTCGGGGATCTCGATCGCCAACGCCCGGGTGCTCACCGCGCGCTGAGCGGTCGCGGACCCCTGTGCGGGGGCGCGCGGCGTGGGCCGGGCGACGCGGTCTGCAGAGGGCGGGCCGAGGCGAGCTCGGCCCCTATGGGGCGCGCGGCGTGGGCCGGGCGACGCGGTCTGCAGAGGGGCGGGCCGAGGCGAGCTCGGCCCCTATGGGGCGCGCGGCGCGAGCCGCCGCGGGGGCGGCGCGCTCCGAACCGGCTCAGCGCTTGGATTCCCGGCGGGGGCATGCTGAAATCCGGCCTCTCAAAGGACTTCGCGCATGGCTCCACGGGATCACCTCAAGGGCGTCGAGGACTTCTACGACGCGATCGTGATCGGCTCCGGCCTCGCCGGGCTGACCGCGGCCAACCGCCTCGGGCGGGCCGGGCACAAGGTGCTGGTCCTCGAGCACCACTACCAGCTCGGCGGGCTGGCGAGCTTCTTCAAGCGCCGCGGGAAGCGGATCTTCGACATTTCGCTGCACGGCTTCCCGATCGGCATGAAGAAGACCCTGCGCAAGTACTGGACCAAGGAGCTCGCCGACGACGTGGTCCAGGTCGAAGGGATCGTGTTCGACAACCCGCAGTTCTCGCTCAAGACGACCTTCAACCGCGAGGACTTCACCAAGCTCCTCGTCGAGGAGTTCGGGATCGCGCTGGAGACCGTGGAGGCGTTCTTCGAGGAGGTCCGCGCCATGGACTTCTACGACCAGAACCCCATGACGACCCGCGAGCTGTTCGAGAAGTACTTCCCCGGGCGCAACGACGTGGTCCGCCTGCTCATGGAGCCGATCACCTACGCCAACGGCTCGACCCTCGACGACCCCGCGATCACCTACGGGATCGTGTTCAGCAACTTCATGAGCAAGGGCGTCTATATCTACCGCGGCGGCACCGACAAAATGCTGCGGCTCATGAAGGCCGAGCTCGAGAAGAACCAGGTCGACGTGCGGATCATGGCCTCGGTCGAGAAGATCCTGATCGAAGACGGCAAGGCCGTGGGCGTGGTGGTCAACGGGCGCGAGGTCCGCGCGCACGTGGTGCTCTCCAACGCGAACCTGCTCTACACCCTGCACGAGCTCGTGGGCGACGACCAGCTCAGCCCCGAGTTCCTCGCGGAGGTCAACGCCGTCCGGCTCAACAACAGCTCGACCCAGGTCTACCTCGGGCTCAAGGAGGGGGAGTCGATCCCCAACGTCGGCGACCTGCTGTTCACCTCGGTGCGCCCCGAGTTCAGCTCCGAGGCGCTGATCGACAAGCGGATCACCTCGCGCACCTTCTCGATCTACTACCCCGACATTCGCCCCGACGTGGAGCCCAAGCGCTACGCGATCGTGTCCTCGACCAACGCCTGGTGGGAGGACTGGCAGTTCGACGACGAGGCCGACTACGCGCGGGCCAAGGAGGCGCTGATCGAGGAGACGATCGAGATCCTCGAGCGCTACCTCCCCGGGGTGCGCGAGAAGATCGAGTGGAAGGAGGCGGCGACCCCTTGCACCTTCAAGCGCTACACCCGCCACTACGGGGGCGCGAGCTTCGGCACGAAGTTCGAGGGGCTGAAGGTCAGCATGGAGCTGCCCCAGCAGATCGAGGGCCTGTATCACGCGGGCTCGGTCGGGATCATCATGAGCGGCTGGCTCGGCACCGCCAACTACGGGGTGATCGTCTCCCACGCGATCGACAAGTACCTCGACGGACTCAAGCGCGGCGAGCCCGCCGACGCCGTGGCGAGCAACGCGTGAGCCTCGAGCAGGTCCTGGCCGCGATCCCCCACCGCCCGCCCTTCCTCTGGGTCGACGAGGTCGTGGCCCTCGACGCGGCGGCCAAGACGATCCACGCGCGCAAGTTCGTCGACCCCGAGACCCCCTGCTTCGCCGGGCACTACCCCGACTTCCCCCTGCTCCCCGGGGTCCTGGTGTGCGAGGCGATCTACCAGAGCGGCGCGGTGCTCCTCGCGACGGTCGCCAAGGACCAGCTGCGAGACGGGCTGATCCCGGTCTTGACCCGCGGGCGCGACAGCCGCTTCCGGCGCATGGTCCGCCCCGGCGAGACCCTCGACCTCGAGGTCGAGGTCGAAGACGGCCTGGGCACGGTGTTCCAGCTCGCGGGGACCGCCAAGGTCGCGGGCGAGCTCGCGGTGAAAGCCAAGTTCTCCGTGGCCCTCGTGCCGCACCCGGGAGCGTGAACATGCCCGCCGACTTCCTCGGGCTCGCGGGCAAGGCCGTGCTCGTCATGGGCGTGGCCAACCGCAAGAGCGTCGCCTTTCACACCGGCAAGGTCTTGCGCGCGGCCGGCGCCAAGGTGCTCTGGAGCTGCCACTCGGAGGCGCGCCGCGACGAGCTGCGCAAGAAGCTGATCCCCGACGAGCCGCTGTTCGTGTGCGACGTGGAGAAGCAGGAGCAGATCGATCGGCTCGCCGCCGAGGTCGCGGCGGAGGTCGGGCAGCTTCACGGCTTCGTGCACTCGCTGGCCTTCGCCAACTACAGCCAGGGGGCGGTGCCCTTCCACCAGACCGTGCGCGAGGACTTCCTCCAGGCGGTGAACGTGAGCTGCTTCTCGCTGATCGCCACGGCCAACGCGCTGGCGCCGCACTTCGCCCCCGACGCTTCGGTGGTCACGATCGGGATCTCGACCACGACCATGGCCGCCGAGAACTACGGCTACATGGCGCCGGTCAAGGCCGCCCTCGACTCGGCGGTGGTGTTCCTCGCGCGCAGCTTCGCGGGCAAGGCGCGCGTCAACGCGGTGCGCCCGGGCCTGCTCAAGACGCAGAGCTCGGCGGGGATCCCCAACTACGTGCCGGCCTACCTCTACGCCGAGCAGGCGACGCTGCGCAAGCGGGCGCTCCAGACCGAGGAGGTCGCCAACACGGTGGCGTTCTTGCTCTCGCCGGCCTCGAGCGGGATCAACGCCCAGGGCCTGGTGCTCGACGCGGGCATGGCCTGCAACTACTTCGACCCGACGATCGTGGAGCGGGTGACCCGGCTCGACTGAGCGGGGGCGGCGGGCGGTCGGCCTAAACGAACTGAACGACCTCGAGCAGCGCGGCTTCGGGGTCGTCCAGGGTGCTAATTCGTTCGGCGAGCTCGGCCAGGGGGGCGTTGGCGCCGGCGGCGGCGAGGGCGGCGGCTACTTCGCGGCGGCCGTCGCTGAGCTTGCCCGTGCGGGCGGCCTCGAGGAGCTTGGCGGCGAGGCCGCCGTGGGCCTGCGCGCCTTCGCTGCGCGCGCCGCGCACCAGGGCGGTGACGCGCCCGAGGGCCCAGGGGGTGCGGGCGAGGAACGACTGGGCGTTGCGGCGCGCGTCGGGACTCAGACACCCGGCGGCGAAGCCGACGAGCTCACCGACGACGAGCTCGCCGCTGGCGAGGGCCGCCTCGACGCTGCGCGCGCGGCGAAATCGCTCTTCGACGGCTTGATCGACCAGTTGATTCCAGGAGGCGGCGCCGGGCGAGCCGGGGTTCGGGGGCAGCGCGAGGGACATGGCGCGTCCTTTCGGTGCGGGTGAAGACACGGTGCGGAGCGCGCCGCGGCGGCGTGCTCCTGGGGTGACATGAAAAAGGCGGGCGCTCACTTCGAGGCCCGCTGTGGTTTACGTTCGGTGAGGCACGCGTTGTAGTCGGGGTAGACCATGCCCAGGCCCTCCTCGACGATCTTGAGCCGCAGGTCGTCCATGCGGCGCTTGACCGCGCTCGGCTGCAGGTCGAGCCCGCCCAGGCGGGCGATCTCGGCGGGGTCTGCCTCGCGCTTGCAGGTGGCGTCCTTGTACATCCGGCAGCCGTGGTTGGTGGTCACGGTGCAGCGGTGATCGACGATCGCGAGGTCGACCTCGTCGATCCGTCCGCGGGCGCGGACCGCCTCGTAGGCGCGGTCGACCATGGCCATCCACAGCTTGAGCCGGATCCGGTTGAGGCAGAGGTTGATCGCGTTGGAGGTCAGGCTCCGCGCGCGGCTCAGGTCGGCGGTGGTCATGCCCACCCGGCCGATCAGGCGCGCGAGCTCGAGGTCCTCGTCGCCGAGGCCCGCGCAGGCGGCGACGACCCCCTCGGCCGCCGCGGGCGAGAGGTCGCAGACCGTGGCCAGCTCGGAGGCCGTCAGCCCGTCGAGGGCCGCGCCGAGGGCGACCGCGTGCTCGGCCTTGCACCGCTTGGCGCGCATGAACTCCAGCGCGGCGCGCACGGAGTCGAAGGCGGGGGCGGTGTTCAAGGTCTCGACGATCTCAGCCACGGGTCTGCCTTGGCATACGAGGGCGAAGATCACGAAGTCGATCGACTTGATTCGCCCCGACTCCTCGAGGTCGGCCAGCACCTCGGCCACCAGGGCGATCGCGTCTCGGCGCGACACCGACTGGGAGGTCTGCCCCTGCGGGCGATTCTCGGTGGGGTCCATTTCGTCGATCGAGGTCGGGTTGCGCTTCTTGCGCGCGATCTCGTCGAGGCAGTAGTTGCGCGCGATCCGCGCTACGTAAGCCCTGAAATTTCGTCCGTCCCACTTCGGGATCGCCTCCCAGACCCGACCCCAGATCCCCGGGTATTCGTTCTCCGGGTCAAGGCCGTGGCGATAGAAAATACCCCTGAGCCGGAGTTGACTGTCGAGGGTTTTCATCATGCCTTCGAAGGCCTGGGAGTCGTTGTCCTCGAAGCACTTGCGCAGCTCCTCGAAGAACGGGGAGGCCATGGCGTCCCCCGCGCAGTCGCAGAGGAACTCGACGCACTCGGCCCGACCGCCGGGGAGCTCGGCCACCGGGGGCAGACCCTCCTCGTCTTCGGCCTGGTCGCGCGCGCTCGCCAGCGGCTCGTAGCGCCGCAGGCAGAGGATCAGGACGTTGTCCAGGAAGGGCCCCCGCACCCCAGGCAGCGCCTGGGCCACACCCTCCAGCAACGCCTCGAGTTCGGCCTCGTCCACTCCGTTGATCACGACGGCTCCTTCTGCAAGGGGACATGGTACAAGCAAAGCGGGCGCACTTCCGTGCGCCCGCTCGGCTCGTGATCGATTTCTACGCGGCGTTTAGCGCGTGTGGATCTCCGAGGTGTCGAGGGGGTCGCCGTTGGCGTTCTGCCCGCCGATCACCATGACCGCGTTGTTCTGCAGGGTCACGGCGCGGTGCTCGGTGCGCTCGGTGGCCATGTTCACGACACCCAGCATGGCGTTGCTGAGGATCCCGTAGACCTCGCACTCGGGGGTCGGGACGCCGGCCGCGTCGATTCCGCCGGTGATCAGCATGTCCGAGGTCGTGCCCAGCTCGGCCACCGCGGCGCTGGTGCGCGGGGTGTTCAGGGTCGGGCCCGCGGTCCAGGCCTGGTTGCCGGCGTCGTAGAAGAAGGTGGTGTCCTTGATCTCGATCGCCGAGCCCGCCGCGTCGAGGCCCTCGCCGCCGGCGAAGAACGCGTTGCCCGAGCTGTCGACCTCAGCGGCCATGTTGAAACGCTCGCCGCCGGGGTTGTCCGGGGCCGCGACGAAGGTGCCGTTCTGGGCGTCGAGCGCCTGCACGCGGGGGCTGGGGAAGCCGTTGAGCGCGAGCCCTTGCTGGCCCATGGCGACGTTGGCGCCGGCCACGATCAGGGCCGAGTTGCCGGCCAGCACCGCGCTGCCCCAGGTGTGCTCGGCGTTGGCCGGCACGCTGGTCCAGGTGTCCGCGATCGGGTCGTAGACGTCGGCGGTGGTCAGCGAGGCGCTGAGGTCCTGGTTCAGGCCGCCGGCCGCCATGACGTTGGCGTTGCCGGTGAGGGTCATGGTGAACCAGCCGCGGTTCTCGTTCATGACCGCGACCGCCGAGAAGGCGTTGGTCTGCGGGTTGAAGACGTAGGCCGAGGCGAGCATCTCCGGGACCGGCTGGCCCTGAGCGTCGAGGCGCTCGGCGCCGAAGCCGCCGCAGACCAGCACGCGACCGTCCTGGAGGGCGACCGCCTGGTGCAGCTGGCGCGCCGTGGCGAACTGGCCGGTGGCGTCGATCATGAACGCGTCGTTTTGGGTCGGGGCGAGGTTGGCGACCATGTCCCAGGCTCCGGCCTGGGGGTCGTAGACCTCGGACTCGGTCAGGATTCCCTGGCCGTCGGTGCCGCCGGTCACCAGGACCCGGCCGTCGTTCATGACGGTCGCGGTGTGCCGGTAGCGGGGGGCGTTGAGCGCGGGGCCCGCGGCGAACTGGCCGACGGTGCCGCCGCCTCCGCCACCTGGGGTGGCGCCGCCGCCGGTCGTGCCGGTGCCTCCCGCGGTCGGCAGGGGAGCAGCCGTGCTACCCGGGCCGTAGTAGTTCTTGCCCTTGCCGTTGTTGCACCCAGCGGCGAGGAGGGTAATGGCGACGCTTGCCGTAAGTAGTTTGATCTTCATTCCCGTTTCCCAGCTAATCTGATCGTCCGTGCCATGATCGACGACGATGTCAACCAAACATACAATTCCCGATCCAATCCAAGTCAGAGCTAGGTAATCGATCGAAGCATTCGTGGGTAATGACTTAGCGTCTTGGCGACGATGGACGCGTCGCACCTGGACTGTGCATGGAGTTCGGATTTCCGTTTTCCGTTTCGCTTCAGTCTCGCGGGGTGTGCGGACTCGTGGCGGCCGGAAACTCCGAGGCCAGGGGGCAGGGAATCGTCGGGTGATATGACGCGGCAAGACGTGTCGAAGTTGAGTCCTAATTGCTTGGACTGCGCCTGCTTGGCGCGCGACTCCACCTTGACTGTGGACTTAAGCGCCCTTCACGACTAGCATTGGATCTCAAAGTCGCGGCTAGACCGCCCACACGCCTGCCCAAAGGGGGGGTAATCATGAGAAAAATCAAGACTAAGGGCCTCAAGATCAAGGTCCGGAACGTCGACCGCGGTCCCCGTTACGCGATCGTGCTCAACAGCACCCTCGACAAGTCTTCGACCGCTCAAGCCCTCGCCGAAATCTTCGACTGCAACGAAGCCCTCGCCGAAGACGTGGTCAAGAAGACCCCCCTCGTGATCTGCCGCGACCTGGACCAGAGCGTGGCCTCGAACTACGTCAAGCGCCTCAAGGGCAAGGGCAACTTCCAGGTTTGGCTCGAGAGCGCCGCCGGCAAGCTCCGCCAAATGAACCTCAAGCAGAAGAACGAGGACCCCGCGATTCCGACCCCGCACATTCGGAAGCACTAAAAACAAATCCATGACACATAGCGTCGCACCTCGCCTATACTCATCCAGTGTCGGGCGAGTGCGTCCATAGCTACCTTTAGCCTTCTGGCGCGCCTTGCCGCTCATCCCAAACTAGGAAATTGACTCTTTATGAAAGCCCGCTACGACTCCAAGCCGTTGAAACTCGCCGCGAAAGTCAAGATGAACACCACCGATGGTGTCGAGGGCTACGTGACGAAGACCGGCCTCATGCGCCTGAAGCGGGGCGGCAGCACCAAGGTCGACGTGTATTTCCCGGATCGCAAGGCTCGCGGCTACACCTTCATGGCGCAGCGGCTCTACCTCGCCAGCTTCCTGACCTACGCGGGCTCCATGACGGTCAAGGCCAAGGCCGCCTACTAAGCCAGCGCGCGGACGACCTACGTCCCGGATCGAACGGCGGAGCTCACCAGCTCCGCCGTTTGCATTGGTTCACTCCCCGAACAAGGTCTGCAGGGCCTCGGCCAGCGGGCGGCCCGCGGCCCGAGCGACCAGGCTGACCCCGCCCAGGCCGATCCGCTCTTCGTCCGCGGGGGCCTCCTCCAGCAGCCACAGGGTCTCGCTGCCCCCCTGGGCGTCGATCACCTGCAGGCTGGCGCCAGCGATCTTGCCCACCGCCGGCTCGCCCCAGGTCACCGGCACCCCACCCAGCGCGCCGAGCACCCCGTCGAGGTCGGGGACCGCGCCGCCGTCGCCCGCGACCCAGCCCCCCCGGACCCGGAGGAAGGAGACCGCCCGCTGGCCGAGGGTCGCCTCGACGCGCACCACGTCTCGGGCGTCGCTGAGCAGCAGGCGGGTGCGCACGAGGGAGGCGCGCGTGGCCTCGAGCAGGCGACTCGCGGCGAGGGGTTCGACCTCGACGCAGCGCTCGCCGAGCAGCAGGAACATGCGCCCGTCGCGCTCGGCGAGCTGGAGCGCGTAGGCCCGGTCGCCGGCCTCCAGCCGTAGGGCGAGGCCCCCCTGCGCGAGCTCGGGGTCGGCGGGGGCCACCGTGCGCAGCTGCGCGACCCAGGTGAGCAGGCCCCAGGCGCGGCGGGGGTCGAGCGGGGTCGGGTCGCCGGCGAAGCGGAAGGGACCGCTGAGCAGGTCGAAGCCCTCGGGCCCCGCCCGCTGCAGCCGGGTGACCTCCTCGGGCCGCACCGGGACCGGGGGGGCGAACCAGCGCCGCGGGTCGGGCTCGAGCTCGCGGGTGACGAAGTCGGTGACCACGTAGACCCGGCCCTCGTCGGGGAGGCGCACGAAGAGCCCGAGCTGGGAGGTGTCGAGGGCGTAGCCGACCTCGCGCACGTCCTCGGGCTCGACCCCGGTGACCTGCCCGACCAGGAGCTCGCCGAGCACCGCGCCGCCCGCGCTGAGGGTCAC
>JAGQRJ010000181.1 GCA_020425635.1 Planctomycetota bacterium
CGCGCCCGGGTCCTCGCCCGCGGCGGGGGCCTGCGCCTCGCCCGCCTCCGCCGCCGCCGCGGGGTCCGGGGGCAAGACCGCGTCGGGGATCGAGGTCGGGTCCGAGTGGAACAGGTGGTGCGTGGCGCGCCACACGTGGAACGCCAGGCGATCGACCCAGCGCAGGGTCTCGAGGATCTTCGCGCCCTTGGCCGGGGTCAGCGCGCCCTCGGCCGCCGCCATCAGCAGCTTGGCGCGCCCGCGCTTGCGCAGCTCGGCGATCCCGCGAGACGCCTCGCCGATCACCCCCCGCGGGAGGGGCACGTCGCCCTCGATCGCCTCGAGGCCCAGCGCGAGCGCGCCCTCCAGGGCGGCCAAGGCCTGCTGCACCTCCTCCTGGTCGCGCACCTGGCCGAGGAAGGTCTTCTCCCGGCACGCCTCGCTCAGCCGCTCCAGGTGGTCGAGGGCGTGCAGCAAACCCAGGTGCCGGGCGTGGTGCGTCCCCATGCCCGGCTCGGAGCGCACCTGGGCGAGGAACTCCCGGGTCTGCCCGATCGCGGCGTCGACCCCCTCCAGGCGCTCCACCAGCGCCGGCGCGGGGGTCGCCTGCCCGCCGCTGAGGACCCCGCGCAGCACCTTCAAGGTCTCTTCGAGCGTCTCGCGCACGGTCAAGCCCGCGGCGTCGATCGCCAAGGGCCCCTGCACGACCAGGCGCCCCAGGTGCCGGGTCAGCACGGGACCGCGCTCGGGGATCAGCCGGGTCACGAAGCGCGCGAAGGGGCCCAGGGTGGGCAGGAACAGCGCGACCCCCAGCAGGTTGAACGCGGTGTGGAACTCGGCGAGGAGCAGCGCCGGCGAGCCGACGCCGAGCCACAGGTTCGTCCGCTCGAGCCCCCACACGATCGAGGGCAGCAGCGCGTAGGCGAGCAGCCCCGTGAGCAGGTTGAACAGCACGTGGGCCAGGGCCGTCCGCTTCGCCGCGGCGTTGGCGCCGATCGAGCCGATCCCCGCGGTGATCGTGGTCCCGACGTTCTGCCCGATCACCAGCGCGGCGGCCTGGGTCAGGTCGATCGTCCCGCTGTGCAGGGCGGTCAGGGTCGTGGCCACCGCCGCGCTCGAGGACTGCATGACCACGGTCATCACCGCGCCCAGGAGCACCAGCAGCAGCCGCCCGCCGAGGGTCGGCGCGGGGAAGCTGCTCGGGTGGAGCTGGGTCGCGAGCGCCTCCATGCCGAGCTGCAAGGTGTCGATCCCCACGAAGATCAAGCCGAAGCCCGCCGCCGCGAAGCCGAGGTTCGCCAGGCGCCCCTTGCTCAGCAAGCGCGTGAGCGCGCCGACCCCGATCACGGGGAGCGCGACGCTCCCCACGCTGAACTTCAGCCCCAGCAGCGCGACGAGCCACCCCGTGCTGGTCGTGCCGAGGTTGGCCCCGAGCACGATCCCCAGCGACTGCTCGAAGGTCAGCAGCCCCGCGCTCACGAAGCCGATCGTGGTCAAGGTCGTCGCGCTCGACGACTGGACCAGCGCGGTGATCGCGGCCCCGGAGCCCAAGGCCGAGAGCCGCCCCCCGGTGAAGCGCGCGAGGAAGCCCCGCAGCGAGTCGCCCGCCAAGGCCTTGAGCCCGTCCGTGAGCACGATCATGCCCAGGAGGAACAGCCCCACGCCGCCGAGGATCGTCGAGATCGTGCCGCACCTCCTCGCCCGTGCGCCGGCCCTGCGACCGCCGCCAGCCTAGCAAGCGTCCCCTGCGCTCGGCGATCCCTGGCGCGCGAGCTTGGGTATCCTGAGCGCTCCCCCCGCCCCCGCCAGGAGCCGAGCCCATGGCCGAGTCCCTCCTCCCCTTCGACCTCGACGACGAGCTCGACCGCGCCCACCTCCTCGAGCTGGCTCAGCTCCAGCTCGAGCTGCTCAAGCTCCAGGCGCACCTCGGGCAGACCCGCCAGCGACTGCTCGTGATCTTCGAGGGCCGCGACGCGGCCGGGAAGGGCGGGGCGATCTTCCGCTTCTCGCAGAACCTCAACCCGCGCTACGCGCGCACGGTCGCGCTCCCCAAGCCCACGCCCGAAGAGCAAGGCCAGTGGCACTTCCAGCGCTACCTGCGCCGCCTCCCCAACGCGGGCGAGATCGTGTTCTTCGACCGCAGCTGGTACAACCGCGCCGTCGTCGAGCCCGTGTTCGGCTTCTGCACCGAGGAGGAGCGCCTGCGCTTCCTGCGGCAGGTGGTCGAGCTCGAGACCATGCTCGTCGAAGACGGGCTGCACCTCGTGAAGCTGTGGTTCTCGATCGATCGCGACGTGCAGGCCGAGCGCCTCGCGGCCCGCGAGCGCAACCCGCTCAAGCGCTGGAAGCTGAGCCCGATCGACCGCGCCGCGCAGTCGCACTGGGACGACTTCACGCGCTACAAGGAGACCATGTTCGCGGCGACCTCGACCCCGACCTGCCCCTGGACCGTGATCCGCGGCAACCAAAAGAAGGTCGCCCGCCTCGAGGCGATCCGCCACGTGCTCCAGCGCGTGGACTACCCCGAGCGCAGCGCCGCGAGCGTGCGCGTGGAGGCCGACCCCGCGGTGGTCACGGTCCTCACGAGCTAGCCGGGGGGGCCGGCGCCGGGCTGGGCGCCTCCCGCGCGGGCCGGAACACGAGGCGCGCGACGGCGATCCAGATCGGCGAGGCGATCAGCGAGAGCGCGATCACGGCCACGGTCAGGCGGTAGGCGTGCTCGGTCACGATCCCCGCCTGCAGCCCCGCGGCGCCGAGGACGAAGCTGAACTCGCCCACGGGAGAGAGCATGGCGCCGGCGTAGAGCCCCGAGCGCCAGCGGTCGCCGAGCACGCGCAGGATCGACGCGTTGAGCAGGGTGTTGGTGACCAGGATCCCGAACAGCAGGCCCCCGAGCACCCCGGCGTTGTCGCGCACGAAGCGCAGGTCGATCAGCATGCCGATCGACACGAAGAACAGCGCCACGAAGACCACGCGAAACGACTCCAGGCGCCCGCTGACCCAGTGGGTCTCGCGCGCGGTGGCGACCACGACCCCGGCCACGAACGCGCCGAGGGCGGTCGAGAGCCCGAGCAGCCCGGTCAACAGCGCCAACCCGAAGCAGAGGATCAGCGCCGAGAACACCTGCAGCTCGTGGTCTCCGCGGACCCAGCGCCCGAGGGGCAGGTGCAGCGTGTCGCGGGTGAGCAGCCAGCCGAGGAAGGCCACCACCGCCACGCCGCCCACCACCTGCAGGGCCAACGCGCCCGCGGAGACCTCGACCCCCCCGGCCATTTGCAGGGTGAGGAGCATGGGCACGACCGCGAGGTCCTGGGCGAGGAGCACGGCCACGACGTTCTGCCCGGCGGGGGTCTCGAGTTCGCCGTAGTCCTGCAGGAGCTTGATCACGACCGCGGTGCTGCTGAGGCTGATCACGAAGCCGAGCAGCAGGATCCGCGCGAAGGGCCAGGCGTAGTAGGCCCCGATCAGGGCCACGAAGCCCACGCTCCCGCCGATCTGGAGCAGGGTCCCGATCGAGGCCACCCGCCAACGCCGGGCGAGCTTGGGCAGCGAGACCTCCATGCCCACGAAGAACAGGAGAATGTCCACCCCGATCGCGCCCAGGCGCTTGGTGCTCTCCTCGTCGTCGATCACCCCCGCGCCGTAGGGCCCGAGGGCGACCCCCGCCAGCAGGTAGCCGATCGAGTAGGGCTGGCGCAGCAGGCGCAGGAACGCGGCCGCGAGGAGGACCGCGAGGGTCACCCCCACCATGCGCGAGAGGATCGGGTCGAGGTGCACGGGCCGGGCTAGCGCGCGCCGCGGGGGTCCGCGTTGCTCGGCACGGGGTTGTCGAGGTGGGTCAACTGGCTGAGGAGCACGCTGCTGAACTTGGCGCTCCGCCCCTGGCCGCGGTCGGACCAGCGCACCTCGACCTCGACGAACCAGGCCCAGGCCTCGTTGGGGTCGGCGCAGGGCACCGGGGTCAGGGCCACGTCGTAGCGGTAGGCGCCGTAGATCGGGTGCTGCTTGTCCTTGATCACCCACACGGTGTTGCCCTGCGCGCCCCCGCCGTCGTCCCCCGCGGCGTCGACCAGGTCCTGGAGGGTCAGCCCCGGGGCCAGGTCGCCCTGGACCTCGGAGAACACCCCGTCGGCGATCAGCGCCGTCTGGATCTGGTGCGCGGCGCGGCGCTCCGAGGAGGCGGCGGCGATCAGCACCGCGAAGGCCGCGGTGGCGCCCACGGCGAAGATCCCCAGCGCGATCATGACCTCGAGCAGGGTGAAGCCGCGGCGGGGGCTCAACGGATCCCCCAGTCTTCGCGGCCGCCCGGGAGCGCGACCACGGTCACGAACTGCCGGCCGACCTCGACCACGCTGTTGAGCCCGTGCTCCGCGGGCGCCGTGCCCCGCGCGCCGCGCTCGCTGACCACGGCGCTCCCGCCGGAGACCTCGGAGTAACGGATCCACTCGTCGTCGATCAGCACGTAGCCCCCGCCCTCCTGCAGGCGCCCGGGCTCCTGCACCGGGAGCGACTGCTCCCGGGGCCCGATCGTGGCGCTGAGGTAGGTGCTGCTCCCGGCCTCGGGCGCCTCGCGGATCACGAGGGTCACCCGGACCTTCTCGGGGAGCACGTCGTCGCGCGGGTCGTCGAGGCTCTTGCGCCCCACGAAGAAGTCGAACTCGTCCGGCCGCAGGCCCTCGGGCGGCTGCAAAATCGCGCGGGTCGAGTCCCAGTGCAGGGTCGGCCCGCTGTCGTCCTTGACCTTGCTGCAGGGATACTTCAAGTCCCAGCTCGTGGTGAACTGCGTCCAGAAGCGGACCTCGAAGTAGAGCACCTCGGTGGCGAAGGGCCGCAGCAGGCTCGGGGCCTGGGCGCTGGGGTCCTCGGGGGCGGCGTCGGGGCTCCACAGCGGGGCGAGCTCGTAGGGGTCGACGTCGCCGAACAGGCTGCCCGGCGGCCCCACCGGGGCGCGCACGCCGCGGTAGAGCACCCCCTGGTCGTCGATCACCCAGGCCACCTCCGCGGTGCCGCCGGTGGCCCGCAGGCGGTCGTGGCGCGCCTCGTCGGTGTCGGCGCGGTAGTCGTAGACGCCGTCGCTGGCCACGGCGTTGCCCGCGAGCCCGAGCACCGGGTGCTCGCTCTCGCCCTTGATCGCGCGGGTCAAGAACAGCCGCGTGCGCCCGCGCTCGTCGGCGTCGCACACCAATCGCAGGTCGACCTGCCCGTAGGGCTCCGAGGTCTCGTAGGGGCCCACGGCGCAGAGCAGGTCCTCGCGCAGCTGGCGCAGCACGGCCTGCCCCGCGTCGAAGGAGGCCCGGCGCGCCTCGGCGCGCCGCCAGGTCGCGAGCCCGCCGCGGAGCACGACCATCAGCGCGAGCCCGAGGATCGAGAGCACCGCGGTGGCCACGAGCAGCTCGAGGAGGGTGAACCCGCGGCGCCTCATCGGACCAGCTCCTCCCGGCGCAGGCTGCGCAGCGGCTGGCGGTAGCCGATCCGCACCGCGCCCACCACCGCGGGCTGCTTCCAGGCGTCGTTGTAGAGCGCCCCGGGCTTGAAGGTCAGGTAGACCCGGACCTCGACCCGCTTCGCGTGGACGAAGACCTCGTTCTTCTTGGCGTTGGGGTCGCGGCTGCTGCGCGGCTCGTCGAACACGTAGAGCTGCCCGGGCTGCCCGGGCTCGCTCGCGGGGCGCGCCGACCAGCTCGGCGCGCCGTCGAGGCGCACCGCGACCTTGACCTCGCAGTAGGGCGAGGGCAAGGACTCGTCCCACTCGACGGTCGTGATCAGCGCGCCGGGCAGCTCGCGGGTGGCCTCGAAGAACACGCCCTCGATCGAGCTCACCCGGTCGGCGTAGCGGTCGTGGAAGCGGAAGGGGAGGTCGACGAGCAGGTCGTTGGCCACGGGCTGGCTCTCGTTGCTGCCGAAGGCCCCCGGGAAGGCGCCCCGCGCGAGCTCGTCCTCGGGCCGCGTGAGCTGGTTGTTCCCCGACTCGACGAAGGGCCACACCCCCGCCCAGGGGCTCGCCGCGCCGCGGTCGACCGCCGCGTAGCCGCCGCCGTCGGTGAACTTGCGCAGGTCGCGTCCGCCGCGGATCGGGATCGACTGCCCGCGGTCTCCGCCCAGGCCCCCCTCGGCGATCGCGATCGCCGGCCAGGTCAGGACCCAGGGGCTCGTCTCCCAGCTGTGCGCCTGGGGCTGGGTGCCCAGCGCGCCGCGCAGGAGGGTCACGTCGCTGCGGTTGTTGCGCCCCGCGGGGGACGCGTCGACCGCCGCGTAGACCTCCTGGTCGTTGGCCCACAGCACCCCGGCGCGGTAGCCGTTGGGCCGTCCGTTGAGCGGCCCGAGGGCGGTCTGCCCGACCCCCAGGGTCAGCTGCGGGTTGGCCGTGGGCTGCTCGAGGAGCTGGGTCGTGACCAGGTCGTCGATCCGCCCGGCCAGCACCCCCGGGGCGCCGCCGGGCGCGTCCCCCGCCCCCGCGGAGGGGCGCGCCGCGCCGAGGGTCAGGTCGGGCACGGTCATCACGTTGCCCGTGGGCCAGCGGTTGATCCGCGCGTTGGCGCTCTGACGGTAGGGGCGCGAGACGTTGGCCGTGAAGGACACGATCGAGCCGCCCCGGAGCGCGTCGCGCCCGTCCGCGCGCACGCTGTAGGCCACCGTCGCCTCCTCGGCGAAGCGCAGCCCGCCCGGGTCGAGCTCGTCGGAGGTCACGGTCACCACGTCCGCGGGCCCCGCCTCGTCGCGGTCGAGGGCGCGCAGCACGAAGGTCGGCAGGAGCTCGGTCCCCGGCGGGTGGATCGCGGGCGCCGGCGGCCGCTGGGTCCCCTTGCGGTTGCGCGCCCCCGAGAGCGACTGCCGCTTGAGCAACTCCTTGAGGAACACGCCGGTCTCGGCCCAGGCGCGGTTGCCCGGGTCGTTGAGCGGGAGCATGCCCGGCTGCTGGCCGAGGTTCCCGCTGAGCCGGATCATCTCGCGGAACAAGAACGGGAGCAGCTCGCCGTCGACGTTCCCCACGTTCTCGGGGAGGAGCATCAGCCCCTGCTGGATCAAGTCGATCCGGGGGTCCATGCCCCGCAGCGCGGGCTGCACCGAGATCCACTCCTGGGGCGCCGTCGCGGGAGCCGCGGGGTAGGGCAGCGCCAGGTAGACCCGCCCGACCGTCGCCAGGTCGGGCCGCTGAGGGCAGACGTCCTCGGGGGCCGCCGCGTAGCCCCGCGGGTAGTTGACCCCCAGCGACACGAGCGCCACGACCTCGAACAGGCTGTGCGCCGCGGCGGTCGTGCCGAGGAAGCCGCGGACGCAGCCCGTGAAGCGCCGGGTCGCCGGGTCGATCGCGGCGTAGTAGATCAGCTCGCCGCCCACGCGCAGGATCCCGCGCGGGGGGAAGCCGCCGGGGAGGTTCTGCACCCCCGCGGGCTGCCGGCCGCTGGGCGCGTCGGGGTAGGCCCCGAGCCACACCACCGGGAGCTCGGTCGCCACGTCGTCGACGATCTGCGGCTGGGGGTCGACCCGCGGGTCGTAGCCGGGCACCGGGTCGTAGACCAGGGTGCAGGGCAGGTTGGGCGGGATCGCGTCACGCAGCGTGATCCCCCCCTGGGGGATCACCATCGGCAAGGCCGGCCCGGCGCTGCCCTGCGGCGCGACGAAGGGCGGGACGTAGGCCTGGTAGCCGTAGGGCACGGCGTAGGTCCCCGCGTCGTGGGCGTAGCCCGCCGCGAAGCCCGCCTGCCCCTGCTGGGGCGGGGTCCCCGACTGGAAGGTCACGCGGTACTGGTGCCCGCTCCCCCGCAGCGGCTGCCTGGCGCCGTTGGAGAGCGAGCTCGGCGCGCTGCCCCCGCGCTGGCTGAGGTCCTGGATCGCGGTGACCTGGGCCCCGGCCGGCATGCCGGCCGCGCTGAGCTGCCCCACCAGGTCGACCGTGCGCGTGATCTGCAGGGTGTTCCCCGACTTGCGGTACTCGAGCACCTCGCAGCCCGCCCCGCTGTCGCGTCCGCTCCCGCCGACCCCGCGCTCGCTCGCGTTGCGCGTGTCGGCCACCCGGTTGGCCCCGATCCGCACGAGGCCCACGTCGGGGAACCCGCTCGCGTCCTCGAGGGGGATCGTGGTCGTGTAGGCGTCGATCGCGGCGCTCAGCCGCGAGCCCAGGGTCTGGGTCCCGCCGAAGCGGCCGTCCACCGCGAGGGCCAGGTCGCCGCGGTCGCTGCCCTTGAAGAACGCCGCCACGTGGTACCACTGCTGGGCCTGGAAGGCCTGGGCCGGGGTGTAGATCAGCTGGGTCGAGCGCGGGTTGCCCCCGGTCTCCTGCAGGTCGAGCGCCTCGCCGCGGGTCGCGAGCACCAGCGCCCCGCCCTCGAGGTAGAGCGAGACCCGGTTCAGGTCGCGCGCCTCGCCGCCGTCGAAGAGGTAGGCCCGCGCCCCGGCGGCGGGCAAGGCGTCGAAGCGGAACCAGCCGCGGATCCCCGTGGGCCCGAGCTGCCCGACGAAGCTCCCGTCGGCGCGCCCCTCGTAGCGGTGCCCGAGCTGGGCCGCCTGGATCGACTTCCCGCCCAGGGCGACCCCGTCGACCTCCGTGTCGTGGTCCTCGCGCTCGAGGACCCCGGCCGAGACCTGGGGGTTCGCGCTCGCGGCGCCGATCGAGCCGGCGGCCAGGCCCTGGGGCTCGCGGCCGTTGAGCGGGCGCACGTCGCCCTCGCCGCGCTGGTGCGAGCGCGAGCCGAAGCCGAGCATCGTTGCCTGGAAGGGGCCCAGGTGCTGCGGCCGGGTCAGGGTGTGGTTCGCCCAGCGCCCGGGCAAGAACAGCTGGTGCAGCCCCGAGAGCGAGCGCTCCTTGGCCGCCAGCTTGCCGGGGACGAACACGCGGTCGACGAAGTCGGCTTGGGAGTCGAGGTACCAGGTCAGGTCGCGCTGGGGCGCCACCTGGATCACCTCGCGGAAGCGGTGGCGCCCGACCTCGTTGCCCGCGGGGTCGTTGACGAAGCCGCTCGCGGTGAGCTCGTAGACGTCGCCGGTGCGGTAGCAAAAGGGCATGGTCGAGCGGCGCAGGATCGGGTCGCCCGGATCGACGGCGTTGCGGAACACCGCGTCGACCGCGTGGGCGTCGATCGTCCCGCTCGCGGCCAGCGAGAGCAAGAGCCCGCTCAGCGCGGCGTGGTTCGCGGGGGGGTCGTCGACGATCGCCGCCGCGATCGCCTCGGCCTGAGCCGGGGTCACGATCGTGGGGCCGGTGCGCCCGGTCGCGCTGCGCCGCTGGCCGGTGCGGCTCTGCAGCCCGATCAGCGCCGCGCGCAGCACCTGCCGCGGCGCGGTGTTCACGTTGAGCGGGCGCGGCTGCAGCGCGCAGATCGCGAGCTCGCGCGCCTCGTAGTCGAAGTCGAGCTGGGGGAACACCGCGACCTTGTCGGCCCCGCTCCCCCGGCCCTGCACCTGCACGCAGAGCCGATACTCCGGCGGCCGCCCGTCGCGCGGCTGGACGCGCACGATCATGCCGGGCTGAAAGCGCCGGGCGTCGGGGACCGTCAAGCGCGCGGCCCAGTCGTCGAAGCGCAGGCGCACGGGGTGGTTGATCACGGTCAGCGGCCCCCACTCCGCGCCCTCGGGCGGCGCGTCGGTGGTCACGTAGGGCCGCAGCTTCTCCTCGAGCTCGATCCGCCCGATCACCTCGAGCTTGGGCGCGTTGTCGCGCATCTCGCTGAGGTCCTTGAGCTGGCGTTTGGTCTCGGCCTTGAGCCAGCCCTCGAGCTTCTGCAGCCGCTCGCGCATGGCCGCGGCGCGCTTGGCGTAGCCCTCGAGCTGCTTCTCCTTGCGGTCGCGGGGCATGGCCTCGATCCGCGACACGAAGCGCAGCACCGCGTCGTCGCCGCCGAAGCGGCGCACGTAGATCTCGGGGATCTTCCACTGCTCGAGCTTGCGCTCGGCCTCGCGCAGCGCCTTGCGCTGGGCGGCGGAGGCCCCCTCGCCGACCTTCTCGTCGCGGTCGAAGTCGTAGGGGTCGAGCCCGGCGTCGAAGAGGTCGTCTTCGCGGACCCCCCACTGCTTGAGCGTGCTCATCGTGACCCCGTACTGCGCGAGGAACATCGCCCCGCGCAGGGCCCCGTAGTCCCAGTCGGCGATCTGGCGCACCGCGCCCGCGTTCGAGAAGCGGCCCAGCTCGCCCTCGCGCGCGGTGCCCAGGTAACGCCACAGCGCGTCGGCGGCGATCTTGAACCCGCGCCCGTCCTGCACCAGGCTCCCCGCGGGGATCCACTCCTTCTGCACCTCGCGCTGCTCGGGCTCGGGGCTGTAGCTGAACCAGGCCCCGCGGGTCAGGCCCTCGAAGCTCGTGGGGGTCGTGCTGCGGTAGGCTATGAACTCCGAGCCGACGCGCAAGAAGCCGTCCACCGTCTCGGGGTCGTAGTCGGTGAAGAACGCGCTCGTGTCCTCGACCTCGAGCCGCTTGGTGTCGCTGTAGCTCAAGGGCGCGGTGGTCAAGGTCGCCCCGAGCAGGCTCGCCAGGGGCTCGGCGGTGCTCCCGTTGAGGTCGATCCGCGCGCGCGCGTCGACCACCTCGACCGCGGCCATGCGCCCGCGCTCGTTGGCGGTCTCGAAGGCGCCGATCCCCGAGAGCGGCTCGAACTCCTCGCTGACCTTGATCTCGTCGAAGGTGTCTTCGCCCTCGGGGTCCGAGTTCATGTCGGAGTTGGCCTCGCGCGCGCGCCGCTCCTCGTCGGGGTGCGACTCGAGCAGGGTGTTGAGCGCGAGGTTCCGCGCCGCCTCCGCCTGGTGCCGGGCCTGGACGTCGGCCGAGAAGCCGCGCGCCGAGCGCTCGTGGAGCCGCATGCTGATCACGAAGGGCGCCGCGATCGCGAGCAGGGCCGCGATCACCACGACCACCAGGATCAACGCCGCGCCGCGCTCGTCCCGGCTCATCGGACCAACCCCGTGCGCTCGATCACGATCGTCTTCAGCTCGCGCTCGTCGAGGGTCGGCAGGCGCTGGCGAAACGCGGCGTAGGCGTCGGCGCCGGCGGCCAGGCGCCGCTCGGCGTCTTGCTCGCGGGTGCGCGTCCCCGCCTCGGCCCCGCCGCCCGCGCCGCCCTCCGGCGCGGGCGTGGCGTTGGTCAAGTAGATCGCGATCGGCTCGGCGTGGACCGCCGCGTCGAGCTCGCCCATGAAGTCGAACACGACCTGCTCGGTCGGCGAGGCGAGCTCGACGTCGAGGGGCAGCTCGACCTCCTCCGAGCGCACCAGGGCGCCCAGCTCGAGCTCGTCGATCACCCCGTAGAACGCGCGCCGCGGGTGGCTGTCGGAGACGCTCAGCGGCGCCCGGTCGACGTCCAGGTGCTCGGGGAGCTTGTCCTTGCCCGCCAGGGGCAGGTGCTCCCGGGGGATCCCGTTCACGCGCAGCTGCACCCGCAGCCCGTCGTAGGCCGCCGAGACCTCGTACCACTGCTGCGGCACCAGGGTCCCCGGGCGGGTGCGGGTCACGTAGGTGCGGTCGTCGCCCCGCAGCACCAGCTCGAGCTCGTAGTTGGCGGTCACCGAGAAGGCGTAGCTCGCGCCCTTGCGCACGACGGTGTAGCGCGGCGGGTCGCGGTCGTCGAAGTCGACGTCGCGCGCGGCGTAGGGCTCGGCCGGCTCCCCGGAGCGGGCGAACTCGGCCTCCTCCTTGCGCGCGGAGTAGCGCGGCGGGCGCTCGTGCAGCGTCTCGTCGAGGTTCCCCAGCAGGAGCCAGCACGAGACGTAGACCCCCTCCTGAGGGTTGAGCAGCGGGCGGTGCTCGATCCAGGCCCAGCAGCTCTCCTCGGGGTCGTCGCGGTTGAAGCCGAGGCCCTGGCCGAAGCGCCCCGCGAAGGCCCCCCCGCGCTCGACCGTCATGCGCACCCCGCGCGAGCCCTCGAGCTCGAACAGCTCGTCGGGGTCGCGCGGCGACGGCGCGGCGTCGTCGTCGCTGGGGTCCGGCTGGGCGGCGACCCCCTCGAAGCGAAAGCGGGTGGTCGAGGTCTTGAGCTGCGCCCCGATCCTGCCCCGCGCGGCGTCGAGGTAGACCACGCAGGGGTAGCGCTCCTCGAGCGCCGAGTTCCGCGCGCGGCGCAGGAGCGAGCGCACCGCGTGCGCCGTCGCGTCGAGGCTCGAGCTCGTCCCCACGCGGCGCAGGACGCCGACGGTGATCGTGGCGAGCACGCCGACGATCGCGACCACCACGAGCAGCTCGACGAGGGTGAACCCGCGGGCCGGGGCGCGCGCTCCGCTGGCTCGACGCCGCGCCACCCTTACTCGCTGCTCCACGAGCTCACGTCGTCGTCGGTCCCCGGCTCGCCGTCGGGGCCCGCGCTCCACAGCTGGAACTTCGTCAGGTCGGCGTACTGGCCGGTCTTCCCCGCCTTCCCCGCGCTGGCCACGATCGTCGCCCCGTCGATCTTCACGCAGGTCGCGGGCTTGTCGTAGTCGGCGTTGTTCCAGTAGACGAGCGGGTTGCCCCAGTCGTCGACGACCTCGAACAGCTCGGCCACGGCGATCGTGCTCTGGGTCGGGTTTCCCCGGGGGAGCGCGTCGACGTCGGTGTTCCCGAGCTGGTCGTCCTTGAACTCGAAGTAGGGTCCGTTCTTGGCCTGGGTGGTCAGGCAGCGCACCAGCGCCTCCACCCCGTCGTTCTTGCCGTTGCTGGTCAGCCCCGCGCGCTTCGGGGTCGAGGGCGGGTAGTCGCCGAAGTCGAGCTGGTAGTTCTCGATCGCGAGCCCCAGCTCGGTGATCAAGTTCTTGGTGTTCGCGCGCTGCGAGTTGCGGCGCACGCCGCTCAGCGCCGGGATCGCGAGCGCGGCGAGGACCGCGATCACCCCGATCACGACCAGCAGCTCGACCAGGGTGAAGCCGCGACGTCGGTGGCGAAGACTCATGAACCCTCCCCCGCGAGTATACGGGTCCGCCTCAATGCTGGTCGCTCGCGGGCGGCGCGCGTCACGCCGAAAATCCGCCTCAGTACTTCTTGGGCGGCTTCGGTCCGCCCGCCGGCTCGCGCTCGACGAACACCTTGACCTCGTCGCAGCGAAACTCCACGCGCTGCCCGAGGGCCTGCCCGCGCCCGTAGATCCCGACCCGCACCGGGACCGAGGTGACCTTGCGACCCGCGACGCGCAGGCCGGAGACCTCGACCTCACCCAGCGGCTTGCCGTCGAGCAAGAAGCGCGTCAGCCCCTTGGCGGGGTCGCTGAGGTCGATCGCCAGCCGGTGCGCGCCGTCGGCGGGCCAGGTGCCGAGGTCCACGGGGTTGTCCCAGCCGCGCCGCCCGTCGCTCAGCGCGTAGCGGATCACGCCGTCGAAGTCGCGGAACACCACGGCCCCGCCGCGCTCGCTCTCGAAGCGCACGCCCGCGCGGTAGCCCCCCGCGGGCAGGGTGAAGGTCGCCTCGACCTGGACCACCAGCTCGCCGTCCACCCGGCGCATGAGCGAGGTGATCCCCTGGGCGTCGTTGCTCTGGCTCCCGCGGAACACGGCGCGCCCGTCTTCGGCCTCGACCCGCAGGCCGAAGTCGGCGTCGCGCTTCCAGAGGGTCTGCAGCGAGCTCCCGGCGAAGCCGTCGCTCCACACCCGCCGCTCGGCCTGGCGCGCGAGGGCGTCGAGCCCCGCGGTCGCCCAGGCGTCGACCCGACCGTTCTCGAGCAGGCGCTCGAAGAGCTCCCGGGCCTCGGGCAGCTGGCCCTGGGCGTAGGCGCAGTAGGCCAGGCCGCGCAGGCTCTGCAGGTGGCCCGGGTCCTGGGTGAGGGCCTGGCGGAACAAGCCCTCCGCGTCTTCGACGCGGTCGTGGCCGAGGTAGGCGTTGCCCAGCGCGCTCAGGAGCCGCGGGTCGGGGCGCTCCTCGACCCGATACAGCAGCTCGAGCAGCTGCGTCGCCGTCGCCGGGTCGTGGCGCGCGTGCGCGACCTCGACCAGCGAGGTCACGCCGAGCTCGAGCACGTAGCCCTCGGCGAGGGCCGCGCGCAGCGCGACCTCGGCCGCCTCGAAGTCCTCGGCGGCGAGGTGCAGCTGCGCGAGGGCGTAGTGCGCCTCGGCGTCGTGCGGGTCGAGGCGCGCGGCCTCCTCGTAGTGGGTCCGCGCCGCGTCGGGGTCGCCGCGGAACTCCGCCACGAGCCCGCGACCCAGGCGCGCGGGGGCGAAGCCCGGCGCGCTGTCGGCCGCCAGCAGCGCGGCCTCGGCCTCGGTCAGCTCGCCCGCCAGGAGCAGGCTCAGCCCGAGGGCGGTGTTGGCCGCGCGAAAGCTCAGGGTGCCCTCGGCCCCGGCGGCCTGGACCGCGGCGGCGAGGGCCGAGGCCGCGCCCTTGGCGTCGCCCTCGAGGTAGCGCACCTGGCCCTGGACCAGGAGCAGGTCGGCGTCTGCCGGGTGGGCGGCGATCGCGGACTCGAGCTGACTCAGGGCCTCGGCGCGCTGCCCCTGCGCGGCCAGGGCCCGAGCCTTCCCGGCCGCCGCCCGCGGGTCGTCGGGCCAGCCGTCGAGGGTCGCCTGGAAGGCGACCGCGGCGTCCTCGACCCGGCGCGCGCGCAGGAGCTGCTCGCCGTAGAGCGTGTGCGCCACGCGATACAAGGTCTGCTGGCCTGGGCTCAGCCCGGTCAGCTTCGAGGCGTCGGCCGGGGGCGGCGGCGGCGGAGGGTCGCCCGCCTCGTCCGCGTCCTCGTCCTCGTCCGCGCCGTCGAGGGCGGGCACGAAGGGGACCCCGGCCCGGTCGCGGAAGCGCTCGCGCGGGGCCTCGGGGTCGAGCTCGAGGGGGTAGGGCTCGGCCTGGGGGGCGTCGCCGGCGGCCAGCGCCTCGAGCCGCGCGCAGGCCGCGGCCAGCG
>JAGQRJ010000182.1 GCA_020425635.1 Planctomycetota bacterium
GAGACCGGGGCCTGGAGCAGGCCGTCGAGGTAGAGCTCCACCGGGTCCTCGACCGTCATGATCTTGACCCCCGCCTGGCGACGGTGGTTGAGCAACGCATAGAGCGTGGTCGACTTTCCGCAGCCCGCGGGGCCGTTGACCAGCAGCACGCCGTGGCTGCGCTCGGTGGCCTGTCGCACCGCCCCCAGGACCTCGGGCAGGAGCCCCAGCCGGTCGAGGTCGACGGTCATGCGCTGGGGGTCGAGCAGGCGCAGGGTCAGCGACTCGCCGAGGCCCGTCGGGAACAGCGACACCCGCACGTCGACCTTGCGCGCGTCGTGCTCGATGAAGAAGCGCCCGTCCTGGGGGAGGCTCTCGACCTCGGTGCGCAGGCCCGCCCAGCGCTTGATTCCGCGCACCAACTCGCGCCGGCTCGCCTCGGGGAGCGGGGGGCCGACCTCGACCAGGCGTCCGTCGATCCGCTCCTGGACGCGCAGGCCGTCTGCCACGGGCGCCAGGTGCACGTCGCTCGCCTGGCGGGACAGGGCGTGCTCCACGAGGAGCTGCACGGCGCCGTCCACGTCGTCCATGCCGTCGATCATTGTGCCTACTTTCTCAGGGGGGTAGCCGAGGGCGATCACGCGCCCGCGGAGGTGGTCGAGGGCCTCGCCCAGGCCGGCTCGACGCTGTGCGTCGCCGGCGTCGTCGCGGAGGAGCGCGTCGATCGCGGCCTGGGTGAACTGCCAGCGGCGGCCGACGCGCGCGCCCTTCAGGCGGCCGTCGCGGACCCAGCGATAGAAGGTCGCGGGGGAGATCCCCAGCTGGTCCTGGACGTCGGTCGCGCTGAGGAAGGGTGGGTCAGAGTCGCTCATGATCAAAGTGATAGTCATTGATTGCGTTTGATTCAATACGATTCAATGAGTTGTCGGTTCAGCGTTCATCTATCTACCCATGGGTAGATTTGCGGCTTGAAACCTACCTTCGGGTAGGTTCTCTTGGGGGCATGGCTCGACCGCGCAAGGTCCCGAACGTCCCCGCCACGCGTGAGCGCGTTCAGCAGGCGGCTCGTGGCGTGTTCGCGCGGGTGGGCTTCGCGGGGGCGACCCTGGGCGAGATCGCGCGCGAGGTCGGGATTCGTCGGCCTTCGCTGCTGCACCACTTCGCCACCAAGGACGCCCTCTACCGCGAGGTGGTCGCCGGCGCCTTCGGCGAGCTCGGCGCCGCGCTGGGGGCGGCGCTCGAGCACGAAGGCGACACCCGCGCGCGGCTCGAGGCCCTGGCGCGCGCGTTCGGGGGCTTCGTGGAGGCGCAGCCCGAGGTCGCGCGGCTCGTGCTGCGCGAGGTCCTCGCCGACGGCGGCCCGGGGCAGGCGATCCTGCTCGAGCAGGCGGCGCCCTTGCTCGACGGGGTCGTGGCCTTCGTCGAGGCCCACGGCCTCGAGCGCCTCGCCGCCGGGGTCAGCGCGCGCGGCGCGCTGATGGCCGTCGTGTCCGACGCCCTGCTCCGCGCCGCGGCCGGTCCGCTGCGCGGGCCGCTGTGGGGCCCGCCCCTCCCCGACCTCACCTGGGCCACGGCCCGCGCCCTGCTTTGGACGGAGGCTCCATGAGCGCCTTGCCCTACCTGTTCGTCTACACCCTCGCCGCCGCGTTCTTCGTCGGGCAGTGGCTCGGCGGGGCCTGGAGCTTGCTCGCCCTGGCGTATGCCTTCGCGCTGGTCCCGCTGCTCGAGCCCGTGTTCGGCCACGACCTCGACGACCCGGTCGAGGGGGCCGCCGCGAACCCCCTGTTCGACCTCGTGCTCCGCGCCTGGCTTCCCGTGCAACTCGCGGTGCTCGGCGGGGCGCTGTGGATCGCGTCGACGCAGGCGCTCTCGCCCCTGGAGTGGGCCGGCTTGATCGCCTCGACGGGCACGGTCGTCGCCGGGGGCGGGATCAACGTGGCCCACGAGCTCATGCACCGGCGCGCCCGCCTCGACCGGGCCCTGGCCGAGCTCTTGATGGCGACCGCGTCGTACACCCACTTCTGCGTCGAGCACGTGCACGGGCACCACCGGCACGTGGCCACGCCCCTCGACCCCGCCAGCGCGCGCCTGGGCGAGTCGGTCTACGCCTTCCTCCCGCGCACGCTCTGGGGCGGGCTCGCCAGCGCGTGGGGGATCGAGTCGCGGCGGGTGGCCAAGCGCGGGCTGCGCGGGCTCGCCGACCGCCGGCTGCGCTACCCCCTGGGGCTCGCCGCGCTCTACGCGGGGGTCGGCCTCGCCTTCGGCCCCGCGGGGCTCGGGCTGTTCGCGGCGCAGTCGGTGTTCGCGATCTTGTTGCTCGAGACGATCAACTACGTCGAGCACTACGGCCTCGAGCGCGCCGAGCTCGCGCCTGGTCGCTACGAGCGCACCCAGCCGCGCCACAGCTGGAACGCCACCCACCGCCTGACCAACGCCATGCTCTTCAACCTCCAGCGCCACGCCGACCACCACGCCTTCGCGCACCGGCGCTACCCCGAGCTGCGGGCCTGGCCCGACGCGCCGACCCTGCCCTGCGGCTACCCGACCATGGTCCTGGCCGCGCTGGTGCCGCCGCTGTGGTTCGCGCTCATGAACCCCCGCGCCGCGGCGGCGCGGGGGACGGCGGTGGAGGCGGGCGCGCGGCCGGGGCAGCCCGTTCCGCGGGCGGCTTGAGCGCCGAGCTGCCTACTCGTTGATCCCCTGCTGGCCGATCCGCTCGATCACCCGGGTGGTCGAGACCCCGGGCAGGAGCTTGACCAGTTCGACGCGGCCGCCGTCGCCCTCGACGATCTCGCGGCCGACGACCTCCTTGTCGACGTAGTCCTCGCCCTTGCAGAGGATGTCCGGCTGCACGGTTTGGATCAGCTTGACCGGGGTCGGGTCGGCGAACGGGATCACGAGGTCGACGGCCTCCATGCCCGCGAGCACGGTCGAGCGCTGGTCGAGGTTCAAGACCGGGCGGTCCGGGCCCTTGAGCCCGCGGATCGACTCGTCGGTGTTCAGGCCGACGACGAGGAAGTCGCCCTTCTCGCGGCAGCCCTGGAGGAAGTGCACGTGCCCGGCGTGCAGCAGGTCGAAGCAGCCGTTGGTGAACACGATCCGCGCGCCCTCCTGGCGCGCGGCGAGCACCGGGGGCAGCGCCTGCTCCAGGGACACGATCTTCTTGCGCAGGGCGGGGGGGGCGTGGAGGCCGAGCTCGGCGATCAGCTCCTCGGGGCGCAGGGCGACGACGCCGATCCGCTCGACCTCGAGCCCGGCCGCGATGTTGGCCAGGCGCACGGCGTCGGGCAGCGGAGCCCCGGCCGCGACGGCGAGCCCGAGCACGGTGAGCACCATGTCGCCGGCGCCGGTCACGTCGTAGACCGCGCGCGACTTGGCGGGGAAGCGCTGGCCCTGGGCCTCGCCCTTCTTCAGCAGGTGGATCCCGTCCTTGTCGAGGGTCAGCGCGACCCACTCCAGGTCGAAGCGCTCGATCAGCGCGCTCGCGGCGGCGTGAATCGAGGCGTCGTCTTCGGGCAGGATCCCCACGGCGCGCGCGGTCTCCGCGCGGTTGGGGGTCAAGGCGGTGACCCCGCGGAAGTGCTCGAAGGGCGTGTTCGGGTGCGGGTCGACGATGCACGGGATCCCGCGCGCCCGGGCCGCCGCGGCGAGGCGTGAGCACATGCCGCTCCCCAGCACGCCGCGGGCGTAGTCGCTGATCAGCACCGCGGAGACGTCGTCGAGGGCGGCGAGCGCTGCCTGCTCGAGGCGCTCGAGCAGCGCCGGGGGCAAGCGCTCGCCGTCGCGGTCGACGCGCATGAGCTGCTGGGTGCGGGCGAGGAGCCGGGTCTTCTGGGTCGTATGCACGTTGGGGTCGGTCAGGAGCCCGGCGCGCTCCACGCTGGCCGGGAGCGCGTCCATGAGCTCGCCGATCAGGCGCCCCGGGTGGTCGTCGCCCACGGCGCCGACGAAGTGGACCTTGGCGCCGAGGGTCGAGAGGTTCGAGGCCACGCAGCCGGCGCCGCCCAGGCGCAGCTCCTCCCGGGTGACCTTGAGCACGGGAACGGGCGCCTCGGGCGAGATCCTGCTCACGTCGCCCCACAGGTAGCGGTCGAGCATGAGGTCGCCCACGAGGAGCACGTGGACGTCGCGCAGCGCCTCGACCAGCTCGCCCAGGCGGCGGGCGGCGCGCTCGTAGCCCCCCGACTTGCCGGGGCTGGCGTTCGCGGGTTGGGTCATGCGAGGTCCTTTCGTGCCGCGTCCACGGCCGACACAATCTCCGCGATGGCAGACGCGGGCTCAAGCCTGCACGCGATCTGCCAGCTGGCCCAGGGCAGCACGGGGGTCTCCAGCAGCGGGCGCAGCTTGACCGCGTCCTTGCCGGAGACCACCAGCGCGCGGGCCCCCGCCGCTCGCGCGGCGGCGTGGAGGGCCTCGACGTCGGTCGACGAGAAGGGGTGGTGGTCGGGGAAGGCGCGCTCGCCGACGACCTCGAGGCCTCCCGCGCGCAGGCTGCGCACGAAGGCCGCCGGGTTGCCCAGGGCGCAGGCCGCGAACACGGGCCCGCCGCGGACCGCGTCGGCGCTCCCGCCGGCGAGGGGGACGAGCCCGCGGGGCTCGGTGAAGGCC
>JAGQRJ010000183.1 GCA_020425635.1 Planctomycetota bacterium
CGCCTCGGCCAGGGCCCGGGCGCGCGCGCGCTCCTTCCGGGTGCACGCCTCCGCGGCCTCGAGGCGCGCGAGGCCGCGCCACATCCCGGTGTCGTTGGCCTCGGCGAGGGCCAGCGCCACCGCAAAGGTGGCCCGCGCCTCGGCCAGCTGACCGAGAGCCCGCTGCGCGCTCCCGAGCCCGATCAGCGCGTGGCCGCGCATCATCGGGTTCTCGGCCCGCTCCTGGATGGCGGCGGCACGTCTGAAGGCCTCGGCCGCGCCCGCCTGGTCGCCCAGGCCCTGCAGCGCGTCTCCGAGCCCCGCGAGGTAGTGCGCGACGTAGGGGTGGTCGGGCCCGCGGGTCTGTTCCGCGATGGCCAGCGCCCGTTCGAAGTGCGCTCGGGCCTCCGCGAAGTGTCGATCGTCGACGTCGATGATGCCGAGCACGTTCTCCGCCGTGGCGATGAGGGGGTGCTCCTGGCCGAGGGCCACGCCGACCAACTCGAGCGCCTGCTCGGCCCGTGCCCTGGCCGCCTCGTTGCGCCCCAGCTGCCGCTCCAAGTCGGCGAGGTTGCACAGCGTCGACAGGTACAGGGGGTGGGTCTTGCCGACCGTCTCCCCGTAGATCTCCAGCGCGGTGTGGAACGCCTCGGCCGCCTCATCGAGGCGCTCGCGCCTCGCGAGGCAGACCCCGGTGTTCACGATGGGGATCGCCACCTGCGGGTGGCGCGGGCCGAACAGGGCGCGGCGCTTGTCCACCACCGCCTCATAGAGGGCTTGGGCGCCCACCAGGTCGCCTTGGTCCACCTTGAGCGCGGCCAGGTTGGACGCGAGCTGGGCCTCGAGCTCGAGGTCGCCCCCGAGGCCCACCAGCACCGCGGCCGCGTGCTCACCGATCGCGAGCGCGCCCTTTGGGTCCCCCCGCTGACTCCCGAGGATCCACACGAGCTCGACCATCGCCCGCGCGGCGGTGAGCCGGTCACGACCGCGCTCGGCCGCCAGCATCGCCTGCTCGAGCGCCTCTTCCTCCCCCGCAAAGTCGCCCAGCAGGTCGAAGAACTGCGCGCGCAACGTGAGGGCTTGAGCCACGAGCGGCGCGTAGCCGAGCGCGTCCGCGCGTTGCTGGAGGGTGAGCGCACGCTCGGCGCCCTCCTTGTAGCGTTCGGTGTAGGGCAGTGCGCGCAGCTCGGCCAGCTCGAGGAACGCGTCGTCCACCGCCTGACGCTGCTGGGGATCCCGCGGGGGCGAGACCACCGCGAGCAGTGCGTCCGCATCGGCGCAGCGCTGAGTGGGTGGTAGAGCCCACACCGCCTTGCTTGCCAGCGCGGTGTGCTTCGCGTTGGGAACCGTGAGCACCCGCGTCACCGCGGCCAGATCCGCGAGCTGACGGTCGAGGCAGCGCGCCCGCGCGCCGTATACCTCTTCGGGCTGCTCCTCGAGGACCCGCGTCGCGACGCAGGACTGCTTGCGTGCCTGCACCCAGCCGCTGACGTAGTCGTCGACGTGGGCGAGGATCAGACGGGTAGTAGCTTCGTCGCCACCCGAGCCTCCGCCCGCCAGGGCGCCCCGGATCTGGTCCCGTACCCCGTCGTTCCAGACCTCCTCTGCCGCGAGGGCCGATGCCTCGCAGGCGCGGACCTCCCGCTGAGACCACCATCCGAACGCTGCGACGCCGAGCGCGAGCGCGAGCGCCCCCAGCACCCAGCGACCCGTTCGGGCGAGGGGCCGGTGCTCGAGGGCGTCGAGGAGCTCGTCCATGGCGGCGGGTCGCTCGGCCGGGCTGGCGGCGAGCCCCCGCCGGAGCGCTCGCAGGAGGTGGGCCGGGAGCTCCGGCGCTGCCGCAGGACCGGTTGCAATCGAGGCGGGGAGCCCCTGGAGCCCGAAGGGATGTCGGCCGGTGAGGGCCTCCCAGTGCGCGACCGAGAAGCTGAACAGGTCGCTGCGGGCGTCGGCGTGGCCTTCCCACTGCTCCGGCGCCATGTACGCGGGCGTCCCGACGATCGAGCGGTGCTCCGCGTTCACCCCCCACTGCGCGAGGCCGAAGTCGGTGACCGCGACCCGGCCCTCGGGCGTAACGAGCA
>JAGQRJ010000184.1 GCA_020425635.1 Planctomycetota bacterium
AACACCTTCGACCTGCTCGTCGCGGGGCAAGCCGTGACCGTCACGGCCAACACCAGCACCGAAATGGAAGACAAGACCTCCTCCAGCAACCTCAGCCTGGCGACCCTCGGCAACGTCAACGGACGCTTCCTCCGAGTGCGGGGCTTCGACGACGGGTCGGGCCGTGGCCTGATCGCGACCCGGATCGAGATCGAGAGCGCCGACGACGTGATCCTCCAGGGCGTGATCGAGAGCCAGGTGATCGGGACCTCGATCACCGTGCTCGGGGTGACCTTCCCGGTCGACGGGACCACGGAGTACCAAGACACGAACAACGCGCAGCTCGCGGGCGGCCAAACCCAGTTCGCTGGGCTCACCGTCAACGGCGTGTCGCTGATCCGAATCAAGGACAAGCAAGCCGGCAGCGGCGGCGCCAACGCCGTCGGCGTCGCCGACGAAGTGGAGCTGCAGACCCCCTAGGCGGCGAGCTCGAGAGCTCGTCTCTCCAGCAAGGCCCTCCCCGCGGAGGCCGAAGCGCCTGCCTACAGGCGCGAAGCCACCGCTCTGCCCCCTTGCCATTACCCACCTGATTACCCACCTGATCGTTCCTCAAACCTCCCTTCCACCACGAGAGATCCATGTCCAATCACTTCCTCCCCCGACTGTGCCCGTTCCTGCTGCTGCTCGGCCTCACCGCGTGCGGCGGTGGCGGCGGCGGGGGCGCCGCCGCGCCCCTCACGACCCAGACCGCGCAACCGGGCGTGACCTTCGCCCTCACCGACGCCCCCTCGGACGAGCTAGGGGTGCTCAACGTGGAGTTGACCCGGGTCGCCCTGGTCGACGCCTCAGGGAGCACGCTGCAGGTCTTTCCTGGACCTGGAGGCGGCCGCCTCCCCGCCAACTTGCTCAAGCTCCGCGGCGTGAGCAAGCTGCTCGCCCACCTGAGCCTGCCCCCAGGCGACTACACGCAACTCCAGCTCGACTACGTCGGGGCGACCGCCACCGACCGCGCGGGGAACGCCCTCAGCGTCAGTCCCGCGAGCGGGGCTGCGCGCTCGGACTTCGTCCCAGCGCTCACCGTGACCGGGGCCAACCAGCTGGTCGAGATCGACTTCGACGTGGACGCCTCGGTCAGCAACCTCGTTCCGGGAGCGGGCGGGTCGCTGACCCTCGACCCGACGCTCCTGCTGGAGGTCAAGACCCAGGGCGCCGGCTACGCGATCGAGGATTTCCACGGCATCGTGGCCACGACCTACGCCAACGGGCTCGACGTACAGGTCCCCGGCGGAGTGGTCCGCGTCGCGGTCGGCGCCGGCACCGTGATCGCCGGACCGTCCGGCCTCACCACCGGGCCCCAAGGCCTCGCTGGGATCGCCGCGGGCGCCGAGGTCGAGGTCCACGGAAGCTACGACATCGCCGCCGGCTCGGTGTCCGCCGTGGCGATCGAGCTCGAAGACGGCCTGCGCGGCATGCGCGGCCCGGAGGCCCAAGGGATCGTGCTCAGCCTCGGCGCGACCGACTTCGAACTCCTCGTCCTCGAGCGCCGCGACGCGGCGTTTCCCGTGGGCTCGGTCCAGCGGATCGCGACGGACGGCGCAACCCGCTTCGCCTACGACGGCTACCCGGGTGTCGCCGCGAGCTTCGCCAACCTCGCCCCCGGCCAGGAAGTCCGCGTGTTCGGCGTGCCCAACGTCGCCAGCGGCGTCAAGCTCCGCGACACCCGCGTCGCAGGCACGGTGAGCGCGCTCGGCGGAGGCTCCGTGACCCTGGACGTGACCAGCTTCGAGCGCGTGGCGGTCACAGGTCGCACGTCACTGCCGACCCAGATTCAGGTCGCGCTCGGGAGCGGCGCCCCCGCCCTCAGCCAGGGCGCCCGCGTCGAACTCGAGGGGCAGTTCAACCGCACGGCGCCTGGAGTGTTCGACCTCAGCGCCGCCCAGACCTCACTCCAAGCGCAGGAAGACCAGATCGAGGGCACCGTGTTCCGAGTCGTCGCCAGCTCGCCGCTCACGGTCGAGCTCACCGGGAACGCTGGCGCCCTCGGCAACCCTCTGACCCTCAGCGTCCTCGTCACCGGCCAGACGACCGTGGTCGAGCGCAACACCCAGACGGGAGTCGTGACCGCGATCAGCGCCGCAGACCTGGCGGCGGGGATTCAAGCGGGCCGCTACGTCGAGCTCCGCGCAAAGGGTCAGGCCAACGGAGTCACCCTCACCGCGACCTCGATCCGCGCCGACTACCGCTGAGCCACGACCGACCTTGGGGTTCGCGGTGGTTCTCACCCCGCAGCCCCTTGGTTGCGCCCCCCGACGGCCGGGGTCCATGAAACAAGGACTTACGCGCACCTAGGACTCGGTCTCGCCCTTGCGACCTCCTCGCTCTGCAGGAGGCGGAGGGCCATGGCGGTTCACCAAGCGAAACGGAGCTCCGCGTCGCTACGACGGCGGTCGAGCCGCAAGGAGGCGCTGCGCTCGGCCCGCCTGCGCGGCAGCGTGGTCTTCGGAGACGACGACGAAGACGACGACCTCGACGACGACGAAGGCGAGCAGACCGCCGAGCTCGCGGCCGTGCTCGACCCCGACGACCCCGACTACGACCCCTTCGCCGAGGTCGACAAGCGGGTCGAGGCCCCGAAGAAGACGGGCGATCCTCAGCGCGAGCGTTTGCTGCGCGCGCTGCTGGTCGTGGCGACCCTCGGGATCGCCTTCGCCGGCTTCGTGGTCAAGGAGATCCTCGAGCCCCCGCCGCTGCAGGTGGTCGAGCACGACGACGGCGAGGAGTTGATCGTCGCCCCCGACGGGGTGGCCACCCTCGAGTTCCGCTACTCCGAGAGCAACCCTCCCGAGGGCTGGGACACCCGCCCGCTCGACCTGCGGGGCGAGTACCTCGCGTTCTACGAAGACGACTGCGTGAAGGTCGAGTGGTTGAACTACCGCGACCGCGCGGTGTTCCTCGTCCGCGGGCTCGAGACTGGCCTCGCCCAGTTCGAGCTGTTCTTCCCCATCTCGAACACCCGGCGCGTGTTTCGGGTGAGCGTCGAGGGCGACCGCCTGCACGAGCAGCGCCACGACGCGAGCCTGGACGCGCTCGAGAAGCGCAGCGCGGAGGAGCTGCGCGCACTGCTCGCGGGGAAGATCGCCGAGGGCGACCGCTACCTCGTGGCCTACGGCGACACCAAGGAGCACTACCTCTGGCTCGCGCTGCGCGCCTACGAGGAGGCGATCGTGGCCGGCGAAGCGCTCCTCGCCACGAGCGCGAAGGCGCAGCTGGCCCTCAGCGAAGCCGACCGCAAGCACCTCACCGAGGCGAACTCCAAGGCAGGCGAGACCCTGGGGCGCTACGAGCGCGCGCGCGACCTGCTGCACATGCGCTACGCCCAGACCTTCGCCCAGCAGAAGCCCCGGGAGCAGAAGCTCAAGGCGTTGCGCAGCCTCATGCGGGGGATCGGCGACGAAGGCGACGTGCAGTTCCTGCGCCTGAAGCACCTGCTCGAGGACGGCGAGCGAGGCTACGGCGAGCGCTGGAGCGGCTTCTGAGCCCTCGCGCCCAGCGCGGCGCCTGCCCGCCACCCATCGCCGCGCCGACGCGGTAGGGTCGGGGGCTGGAGGAGCCCCGCGTGAACCGACCCAAGCGCCTGTTCGTGTTCGACGGCTCTGCCCTGGCTTACCGCAGCCACTTCGCGTTCCTCAAGAACCCGCTGATCAACTCCGCCGGGGTCGACACCTCGGCCACCTTCGGCTTCACCCGCGACCTCCTGCGCGTGCTCGACGAGGAGCAGCCGGAGCTGGCCGCGGTCGTGTTCGACGTCAGCAAGCGCACCTTCCGCCACGACCGCTTCCCCGAGTACAAGGCCACCCGCCAGCGCATGCCCGAGGAGCTCGCCGCCGCGCTGGGGACCCTCGATCGGATCGTCGACGCCTTCAACCTGCCGCGGCTCGGGATCGAGGGCTACGAGGGCGACGACCTCATGGCGACCCTCGCCCGCATGGGGACCGAGGCCGGGCTCGAGGTCTACCTGGTCACCGGCGACAAGGACTTCTGCCAGGTCGTCTCCGAGCAGGTCAAGGTCTACAACCCCTGGCGCTCGCGGGGCACCCAGCCCATGGTCATGACCCCCGCCGACGTGCTGGCGAAGTACGACGTGCCCCCCGAGCGCTTCCGCGACTACCTGGCGCTCGTGGGCGACGCCTCCGACAACGTGCCGGGTGTCCCCGGGATCGGGCCCAAGCGGGCGGCGGAGCTGCTCAACGCCTTCGGCTCCCTCGACGCGCTCCTCGAGCGCAGCGCCGAGGTCACGCGCCCCGCCCTGCGCGAGGCCCTCGAGGCCCACCGCGAGCAGGCGCTCCTCTCCCGCGAGCTGGTGGCCTTCGACGAGCACGCGCCCCTCGACGTCGAGCTCGAGGAGCTGGAGCGCGCCGAGCCCGACCGCGCCGCGCTCGTGGAGCTCTTCGCCGAGCTCGAGTTCAAGGAGTTCCTCCGCCGCTTCTCGCTGAGCGTCGACACCGACCCCCACGTCCACCACCGCGTCGACGCCGACGGGCTCGACGCGCTGATCGAGGACCTGCGCGCCGCGGGCTCCTTCGTGTTCGACCTCGAGACCACGAGCCTCCGCCCCGAGGAGGCCGAGATCGTGGGCATGGCCTTCGCCTACTCCCGCGGCGAGGCCTACTACGTGCCCGCGGTGGAGTCGACGAGCACCGGCGGCGCCTTCGAGCTGTTCTCCTTCAAGCTCGACTTCGCCCCGCTGCTCGAGCGCCTGCGCCCCCTGCTCGAGGACCCGAGCGTGGAGAAGGGCGGCCAGAACGTGAAATACGACACCCTCGTGCTCGCGCACCACGGCGTGCACGTCCAGGGTGTGACCTTCGACACGCTCCTCGAGAGCTACCTGATCGACCCCGCGGCGCGGACCCACGGCCTCGACGACCTCGCCCTGCGCTACCTGGGCTACAAGAAGATCGCGACCCGCGAGGTCATGGGGACCGGCCGCGGCAAGCGGACCATGGACAAGCTCCGCGACGAAGAGATCCTGCCCTACGCCAGCGAGGACGCGGACATCACCCTCCGCCTGCACCAGCAGTTCAGCCGGCGCATGGCCGAGCAACCCCGCCTCCAGGAGCTCTACCGCGACGTCGAGCTCCCGCTCATGAAGCTCCTCGGAAAAATGGAGCGGCGCGGGATCCGCGTCGACACCCAGGCCCTCGCGGAGCTGGGCGTCGAGCTGCGCGAGCGGATCGCCCAGCTCTCCAAGGAGATCTACGAGCTCGCGGGGGAGGCGATCAACCTCAGCAGCCCCAAGCAGGTCGGGGGGCTGCTCTTCGACCGACTCAAGCTGCACGAGGTCGCTGGGCTCAAGGCCAAGCGCACCGCGACCGGCGCCTACTCGACCGACGCCGAGACCCTCGAGACCCTCCGCGAGCACCACCCGCTCGTGGGCAAGCTCCTCGAGCACCGCGGGCTGGAGAAGCTGCTCGGGACCTACGTCGACGCGCTCCCCGGCCTGATCGGCGCCAAGACCGGGCGGGTCCACACCTCCTTCAACCAGGCGGTCGCCGCCACCGGGCGGCTCTCGAGCTCGGACCCCAACCTGCAGAACATCCCCGTGCGCACCGCCGAGGGCAAGCGAATCCGCGCCGCCTTCGTCGCCGGCGCCGAGGACTGGGTGCTCGTCGCCGCCGACTACTCCCAGGTCGAGCTGCGGATCCTCGCCCACTACTCCCAGGACGACGCGCTGCTCGAGGCCTTCCGCGCCGACAAGGACGTGCACGCCGCCACCGCCGCGAGCGTGTTCGGCGTGCCCTTCGAGGAGGTCACCCCCGAGCTCCGCGGGCGCGCCAAGGCGATCAACTTCGGGATCGCCTACGGCATGGGTGCCCAGCGCCTGGCTCGCGACACCGCGCTCAGCCTCGAAGAGGCCCGCGCGTTCATCGAGAACTACTTCGCGCGCTTCCCCGGGATCAAGGGCTACCTCGAGGCCCAGGTGCAGTTCGCGCGCAAGTTCGGCTACGTCGAGACGCTCCTCGGCCGCCGGCGCCCGCTGCCCGACATTCGCGCCACCCGCCGCCTGGCGCGCAGCAACGCCGAGCGCATGGCGATCAACACCCCGATCCAGGGCAGCGCGGCGGACATCATCAAGATCGCCATGGTCCGGATCGACCGGCGCCTCGCCGAGGCCGACCTCGACGCCCACATGCTGCTCCAGGTCCACGACGAGCTGGTCTTCGAGTGCCCCGCTGCCCAGCGCGAGGCCCTGGTGACCCTCGTGCGCGAAGAGATGCAGTCCGCCTTCCCCCTCGCCGTCCCGCTCAAGGTCGACGTCGGCTACGGCCGCACCTGGCTCCAGGCGCATTGATCCAGGGGGCCTCTCCGAGGCCCCCTCGCCCTCGCAGCTAAGCTGCTCCGGCTCACCCCCAACGGGCCACAGGCGCTCGCCTTTCAGGGGGCCTCTCCGAATTTCAGGGGGCCTCTCCGAGGCCCCCTCGCCCTCGCAGCCAAGCTGCTCCGGCTCACCCCCAACGGGCCGCAGGCGCTCGCCCCTTCGCGCTCGCAGCCAAGCTGCGGTCGGGAGGCGCTGGCCCCGGACAGTGCCCGAGCGCGACGCTCCTAGGACCCCAGAAACGTCTCGGGCCCGTCGCCTCCGGCGACAGGCAGCCTCCGCGAGGGGTGGCCAGCCAGGGGCGCACGACGTAGCGTGAACCCATGGGGGACCCCCTTCCAACCGAAGCCGAGGCCGACGGCCACGCCCCGCGCGCCGCCCTCGCCGCCGCGGCGGCCATGATCCTCGTCGCGGGGCTGGGGATCGGCCTCTCCTGGCTCACGATCGACGTGAGCAACCAGGCCATGTTCATCGAGGGCGACCCCGCGATCGTCAGCTACGACAAGTTCCGCGACGACTTCGGCTCGGACGAGGCCGTGTTCGTGCTCGTCGAGGTCCCCGACGCCTTCGCCGACCCCTGGTACCAACGCCTGATCGACCTCGGCGAAGCCCTCGACGCGCTCCCCTGGGTCGACAGCGTGCGCTCGCCCCTGCGCTCGCCCCTCGCCTACTCCGAGGGCGACCAGATCGTCAGCAAGAGCGTGACCGAGGTCGGCCCCCAGACCCCCGAGGAGCGCGCCTTCTGGCGCGCGAAGGCGACCGAGTTCCGCCCCTTCAAGGGGCTCTTGATCTCCGAGGACGCGCGCTACGTCGGCTTCCTCGCCCGCCTCGCGCACACCCCGGGCGAGCACCTCACCCCGCAGGACCGGCGCCAGATCGTGGAGGAGTTCACCAGCGTCCTCGACTCCGAGCGCTTCCGCGACCTGCCGCACAGCGCCCTCGGCTCGCCGGTCATGCCCTTCTACTTCTCGCAGATCCTCAAGCGCGAGCTGACCTTCGCCACGATCCTCGGCCTGCTCGCCACCGCGGGCTGCCTGTTCCTCCTGTTCCGCAGCGTGCGCGCGGTGTTCGCCCCGCTGCTGGTCGCGGTGTGCTCGCTGCTCGGGGCGATCGGGCTCATGGGCTGGCTGGGCATGCCCGTCACCGTGCTGACCCCGATCCTGCTCTCGCTCATGATCTGCGTCGGCGTCGCCGACGCCATGCACCTGCTGGCCGCCTACCAGCGCCTGGTCGTCGAGGGGGCCGAGCCGAACCCCGCCATGCGCGAGGCGATCCGCGAGGTGTGGCGGCCCTGCCTCTACACCTCGGTCACGACCGCGGTCGGCTTCGCCGCCCTCGTCACGTCGGAGATCGTGCCGGTGGCCCAGCTCGGGATCACCGCCGCCCTCGGGTCGCTGCTCGCCTACGTGCTGACCCTGACGATCAGCCCCTTCCTCGCCCTCGGCTGGCGACCGCGCCCGACCCCGACCGCGTCGGCGCTGACCCAGCTCCTGGAGCGCCTGCTCTGGATCGCGAACCGCGGGCGCTACTACGTCGTCGGCGGCGCGCTGGTCTGCGTCGTGGCCTCCATGGCCGGCGGGTTCCCGGTCGTCGACAACGACTTCCTCCGCACCCTCAGCAAGGGCGAGCCCCTGCGCGACTGGATCGAGTTCACCCACGAGCGCATGGGCGGGGTCGTGAGCGCGGAGCTCGTGCTCGAACCCGTGCACCCCGGGAACACCGAGGAGCTCGCCCTGATCCTGCGCGAAGCGAGCGAGTTCGGCGCCTGGCTCCAGGGCGCGAACCCCCTCGTCTCGCGGGTCAGCGGGGTCTACGACGCCGTCGAGGAAATGCACGTGCTCTACGACGGGCCGCGCGAGGTCTCCCTCGACGACGCGGTCAACGAGCAGCTGCTGCTCATGGTCCAGTCCTCCGATCCGGAGTTCTACGAGCAGAACATCACGATCGACGGCAGCGCGGTGCGCCTGACCCTGCGCATGGACATGGCGGCCAGCTCGCGCTACGGCGTGCTCAAGAAGCAGATCGAAGACGAGCTCGAGCACCGCTTCCGCGGGGCAGACGGCGAACCCCTGGTCAAGATCTACCTCACGGGCGCGGCCATGCTCATGAACCGCGCCAACGAGTACCTGATCGCGACCCAGATCCGCAGCTTCGCGATCTCGCTGATCTGCGTCTCGCTGCTCGTGTTCCTCGGGGTCTGCGAGCCGCGCCCGGGGCCGGTCGGGCTGATCGCGCGGATCGTCGTGGGGCTCGCGATCCTGGGGACCGGGCTCTCCTGGTGGGTCAGACTCGACACGACCTCGCACCTGCTCCCCGCTGGGGTCGGGCTCGTGGCGCTGATCGCGGGGTTCCGCAACCTCAAGCTGGGCCTGCTCTCGCTGGTCCCGAACCTCCTGCCCGTGGCCGTGGTCGTCGGCGGGCTGGCGTGGCTCGACGTCCGGGTCAACATGACCACCGCGCTCGTCGGCGCGATCGTGCTCGGGATCATCGTCGACGACACGATCCACGTGGTCGTCAGCCTGCGCCGCGGCCTGACCGCGGGGCACAGCCTGGAAGACGCGCTGCGCGCGACCCTGCTCTCGTCGGGCCGCGCGGTGATCTTCACCTCCCTGACCCTCTCCCTGTGCTTCGCGATCTACCTGTTCAGCGCCCTCGCCAACGTGCGCGCCTTCGGCCTGCTCACCGCCGTCACCTTCTTGCTCGCCCTCGTCGCCGACCTGCTCGTGCTCCCCGCGCTGCTGTTCGTGTTCTCCAGCGACGACCCGCCGCCGCCCGCGAGCGCCCCCCAGGCGGGCGCAGACGCATGAGCGACCCGCGACTTGGCTGCGTCGTGATCGGGCGCAACGAGGGCGAGCGCCTGCAGCGCTGCCTGCGCGCCCTCGACCCCAGCGCGCTCCCGGTGGTCTACGTCGACTCGGGCTCGAGCGACGGCAGCCTGACCTTCGCCCGTGAGCTCGGCGCGCTGGTGGTCGACCTCGACCTCTCGCAGCCCTTCACCGCGGCGCGCGCGCGCAACGCGGGCCTCGCGCGCCTGCGCGCGGCGGCGCCGGTGGCCTACGTCATGTTCTTCGACGGCGACTGCGAAGCCTTCCCCGGCTGGCTGGCCGCGGGCTCCGAGGCCCTGGCCCGCGACCCGCGCCTGGGGGCGGTGTGCGGGCGGCTGCGCGAGCGACACCCAGAGGCCTCGCCTTACAACGCGCTCTGCGACCTGGAGTGGGACGCGCCCCCCGGCCCGACCCGCGCCGTGGGCGGAAACGCGATGTACCGCGTCGAGGCCCTGGCCAAGGCGGGGGGCTTCAACCCTCGCCTGATCGCGGGCGAGGAGCCCGAGCTCTGCCTGCGCCTGACCCGCCTGGGCTACACCCTCGAGCGCCTCCCCGTCGACATGGCCTGGCACGACGCCGCGATCACTCGCTTCGGGCAGTGGTGGCGGCGCGCCGTGCGCTCGGGCTACGCCTACGCCGAGGGCGCGCAGCTCCACGGCGCAGAGCCCGAGCGCTTCCGCGTGCGCGAAGTGCGCCGGATCGTGTTCTGGGGGATCCTCGTCCCGTTCTTCGCCTTCGGCGCGGCGGGCCCGAGCCTGGGCCTGAGCCTGATCCTCGGCGGGCTCTACCCCCTCACCGCGCTCAAGGTCTACGCGCGCGCTCGCCAGCGCGGGCGGACTCGGCGCCAGGCCCTGCTCTACGCCGGGTTCCTGACCCTCGGCAAGCTCCCAGAGGCGCAAGGGCTGCTTCGCTATCACCTCGGGCGCCTGCGCGGCGCGCGCAGCGAGATCATCGAATACAAGGACGCCCCCGCCTGACCCCCCTCGCCGCCTGCGCCGGGGTGCTCCTGGCCCTGACCCTCGCGGTGTGGGCGCGGCTGCTCCTGCAAGCCAGCCGACTGCACACCGAGCGCGTCACCGGGCTCGAGCGCCCCGCGGACCTCTCGGCCGCGCCCACCGTCGCCGCCCTCGTCCCGACCCTGAACGAGGAGCGCGACGTCGAGGCCTGCCTGCGCGCCCTGCTCGCCGTGGACTACCCCCGGCTCCAGATCCTCGTCAGCGACGACGGCTCACGAGACGCCACCGTGGCGCGGGTCGAGGCCCTCGCCCAGGAGCTCCCCCCCGGCACCCTGCGCGTGGTGAGCACCCCCCGCGACGACCCGCGCCGCGCCGGCTGGACCCTCGGCAAGTCCTTCGCGCTCTGGATCGGGGCCGCGCAGGTCGACGCGGAGTGGCTGTGGTTCGTCGACGCCGACGTGCGCGTGCACCCCGACGCGCTCTGGCGCTCGCTCGAGGCCTGCCGCCGCGACGGAGTCGACGGCTTCACCTGCGGCGGGCGCTACCGCAACCCGAGCGCCCTCGCCGAGGCCCTCGAGGTGTGGATGTACACGCTCCTGTTCGCGGTGCTCCCCCTGCGCCGGATCCGCGACCCCAACGAGCGCGAGGCGAGCTGGCTCACCGGGCAGTTCTTCCTCATGCGCCGCGCCACCTACGAAGCGCTCGGCGGACACCTCGCGGTCAAGCCCTACGCCCAGGACGACCTGGCGCTGGCGCGGGTCGCCAAGCGCGCCGGCCACCCGGTCGCCTACTACCCCGCCGCGGGGATCTTCGACTGCGTCAACTACGTGAGCTTCTCGGAGGCCTGGCACAACTGGGTCCGCCTGTGTGTGCTCGGCGCCCCCTGGCTCGAGCTCGGGCTGGGCACCTTCCTCCTCGACGCGCTCGCGCTGCTCACCCTCGCCGCGGCCCCGCCGCTGCTCCTGCTCGGGGCCTGGCGCGCCGCCGCGGAGCCCCTCGCCCTGGGGCTGCTCGCGGCTCAGGTCGGCGTCGCGTTCCTGCTCCCGCTCTCCATGCACGCGAGCATGCGCAAGCGGGTGTGGACCGCGCTGCTCTACCCGCTGACCGCCGCCCTCGCCGGGCTGCTGGTCCTGCAGGTGTGCCTGCGGCTGAAGCGCACGGTGGCGTTCCATCACCAGGCCCTCGAACAGGACCGGCCCCACGCGTGAGCTACGGAGCCCCCACCGAGCGCAGGCTGCTCGCCGCCGCGCCCCCGCCCTCGCCGCCGGTGTTCATCGTCGGCCTCCACCGCTCGGGCACGACCTTCCTCTACGAGGCCCTGCGCACGCTCTTCCCGCTGAGCTGCGTGACCGCCTACCGCGTGCTGCACTACCGCGAGCTGCTCGAGCTCGAGGCGAGCTACCGCGCGCTGCAGGCCCAGCGCGAGCTCGCCGAGCGCTTCACGAGCTGGGGCCTGACCGACCGCCAGATCGACGCCGTGGCCCTGCGCCCGGACATGCCCGAGGAGTACGGGTGGGTCCTGGCCCGCGAGGCCGGACGCCTGACCCTCGGCGCCGCGACCGAGCGCGCCTTTCGCGAGCTGTGTACCAAGCTCTGCGCCCTCGAGCCGGGCCACGTCCCGCTGCTCAAGAACCCCTGGGACACCGCCCAGGTCCCCTGGATCGCCGAGCGCTTCCCGGCGGCGAGCTTCGTGTTCATTCGGCGCGAGCCGCTCTCCGTGCTCAACTCCCAGCTCAAGGCCGCCGTGATCAACGCCGGCCCGACCCCCTACCTCGACCTGCTGCTCGCGGGCTACCGCCTCGGGCGCTACGCCATGCGCGGACAGCGCGCGCTCCTGCGCTGCCTCGGGCCCGAGCGCTTTCGCCGACTCATGGTCCGCGGCCTCGCCCGCGACGTCGCCCGCCAGCGCGCGCACTACGATCGCGCCCTGGCGGCGGTCCCAGCGCGGCGCCGCTGCGAGGTGCACTACGAGGCGCTGGTCACGCGTCCCGCCGAGGCGCTGGCCCCGGTGGCCGCGCTGCTGGGGCTCCCCCTGCGCGCGAGCTACGAGGCGATCGAGCCGCGCCCCCGTCCCCCGCGCCTGCTCCCCGAGGTCGCGGCCTACGCCGATCGCTTCCAACCCTGAGCGCGTGGCTCGCCAGCGCGTCTGCGCGCGCGAATCCGCCTAGAATTCGCGCATGAAGACGATCGACCTCACGACCTGGGCGCGGCGCAAGCAATACGCCTTCTTCCGCGGCTTCGCCCGCCCGCACTTCAGCCTCTGCGCCGAGGTCGACTGCACTCGGCTGCTCGAGGAGCTGAAGCCCGCTGGCGTCGCGCCCTTCAACGCGGTGCTCTGGTGCCTGCTCGCCGCGGCCAACGACGTCCCCGAGCTGCGCCAGCGACTGCGCGGCGACCAGGTGATCGAGCACGCGCAGGTGCACCCCTCGGTCACCGTGCCCACCGCAGAAGACGGCTTCGCGTTCTGCCACCTGAGCTTCGACCCCGACTGGGCCAGCTTCGACCGCGACTGCCGCGCGGCCTTCGCCGCGGCGGCCGCCCGCGCCGAGCTCGTCGACGCCGAGGGCGACCACTGGCTCTACCTGAGCTGCTTGCCCTGGGTCAGCTTCAGCTCCATGTCGAACCCCGTGCGCGGCCCCGACGACTGCGTGCCTCGGATCACCTGGGGGCGCTTCGCCCAGCGTGAGGGTCGCTGGAAGCTCCCGGTCGCGGCGCAGGTCCACCACGCCCTGGTCGACGGCCGGCACCTGGGGCGCTTCTACGCCGGCGTCGAGCGCCGCCTGGCCGAGCTCACGGCCTAGCCCAGTCGAAGCGCTGGGTGCCAGTCACCGCGCCTGCGGGGTCGAAGCTGCGCTCGGTGAAGCGGCAGCCGCCCTGGGCGTCGAGCCACACGACCGTCGAGCAGCGGGTCCCGTAGGCCTCGCCCAGGAGGAAGCGGGGCGCGAGCCTGCGCTCGAGGTCGAGCCCGACCCCCGTGTCGGGGAGCGCCGCGTCGGGCGGCGCGCTGCGATCGGCGAGCAGGGCGAACAGCGCCTCGTCCTCGGGCTCCGCCGCGTCCAGCGCGGCCGAGAGCGCCCGCTTGCCCGAGCTGACCTTGGGCCAGGGGGTGTCGAGGAAGCCGTTGCTCACCCCATACACCCCCGGGCCGAGCGCGCGCCGCCCGCCCCGGTTCGAGGTCCACACCAGCGCCTCACCGTCGCTCACCAACAGGTTGAACCCTGCGTAGGCGCCGCCGTCGAGCCCGTCGACGTAGGCCACGGGGCTCGCGTCGCCGAGGAGGAAGCCCCGCACGAGCTCACCGCGCGAGGGCGCGTCGGGGCGGCGCGGGACCCCGGGCTCGCGGACGTTGGTCAGCGCCGCGAAGCGACCGCCGGGGGTCACGCCGAGCCACGTCCCCCCCGCCACCAGATCACGGCCTGCGACGACGCCGCCCTCGCTCCAGCGCGCCGCCGCTTGGGTCGGCCGGGCGTGGAACTCGTCGCGGTTGGCCGCGACCACCAGCCGCCAGCGCGGGTGACGCCGCCAGGCGAGCACGATCAAACACACGGCCTATCGCTCCGGCTGGCGAAACACGAGCAGGGAGTTGTTGCGGGGGAGGTCGAGGACCTGCTCGAAGACCAAGCCGACCCTCGCGGCCACGGCCTGCAGGTCGGCGAGCTGGCGCACCCCCCAGCGCGGATCGCGCGCGCGCAGGCCGCGGTCGAACTCGAGGTTGCTGGGCGCGGGCGGGCGGTCGGCGCGAAACACCGCGCCGTAGTAGAGCAGCGCCCCCCCGGGGGCGAGGGTCCGCGCGGCGCCTGCGAGCAAGCCCTCCGCGGCCGCCCACGGCGAAATGTGCAGCAGGTTCGAGGCGTAGATCGCGTCGGCGGCGGTCACCGGCCACACCGGCCAGGTCACGTCGAGCTCCAAGGGGTCGCGCACGTTGGTCGCGCCGGCCTCGGCTGCCCAGGCGCGAATGCTGGGGAACAGCTCGGGGGTGCGGTCGGTCGGCTGCCACTGAGCCTCGGGCAACTCGGGCGCGAAGCAGGCCGCGTGTTGCCCGGTGCCCGCGGCGACCTCGAGGATCGTTCCCGCCCGCGGAAGCAACCCCAGCACGTGCGGGCGGATCTCGTGGCGGTTGCCTTCGGCCGAAGGCGAGACCTCCTTGTGCGCGCGCGACCGATCCCCGCTCACTGCTTCTTTGGCGGGTGGCGTCGACCTTCGAGGAACTTGGCGAGCACCACCAGGATCAGCGCGCCGACGAAGGCCGCCGCGACCTGATTGCCGCTGATCGTCAGGCTGCCCAGGCCGACGTCGATCTCCAGCTTGTCGAACAAGAACCCACCGACCACCGCGCCCACCAGCCCGAAGATCAGGTTCGTGACCAGGCCGAAGCCTTGTCGGCTTTGGTTCACGACCATGCCGGCCAACGAGCCGGCGAGCAGGCCGATCACCACCCACACGATCAATTCGCCGAGTTCCATGGGACCTCCTCCTTCAGGGTAGCGGCCAGTTTACGCTCCGCCGAGGACCTCGAGCCCACCCATGTAAGGGCGCAGAGCGTCGGGCACCCGGATCGTGCCGTCGGGCCGCTGGTAGGTCTCGAGCAGGGTCACGATCACCCGCGGGAGGGCGAGCCCAGAGCCGTTGAGGGTGTGCACGAAGCGCGTCTTGCCCTTCTTCTGGCCCGGCTCCGGAGCGTCCTTGAAGCGGATCCCCGCGCGTCGGGCCTGGTAGTCGGTGAACACCGACACCGAGCTCACCTCGAGCCACTCCTTGCTCCCGGGGGCCCAGGTCTCGATGTCGTAGCAGCGCGCGGCCGAGAACCCAAGGTCGCCGCTGGCGAGCTCCTTGATCCGGTAGTGCAGCCCGAGGCGCTTGAGCGGCTCCTCGCAGTGGCCGAGCAGGAGCTGGTGCTCGGCGTCGGAGCGGTCGGGGTGCACGAAGCGCACGAGCTCGACCTTGTCGAACTGGTGCAGGCGCTTCAGCCCGCGGGTCATCTTCCCCGCCGACCCCGCCTCACGCCGGAAGCAGGGCGAATAGGCGCAGTAGCGAATCGGGAGGTCCTTGCCGGCGAGGATCTCGCCCTGGTGAATGTTCGTGAGCGGCACCTCGGCGGTCGGGATCAGGTAGAGCCCGTCGCACACCGTGAACATGTCCTCCTCGAACTTGGGCAGCTGACCGGTGCCGGTGAGCGTGGTCTGGTTGACGAGGAAGGGCGGGGCGACCTCGGTGTAGCCGTGCTCGGTCGTGTGCAGGTCGAGGAAGAAGTTGATCAGCCCCCGGACCAGCCGCGCCCCCTGACCCATGAACAGCACGAAGGACGACTTGGCGAGCCGGGTGGCCGGCGGACCGAACTCGACCAGGCCGGTCGCGTCGCAGAGCGCCACGTGGTCCTTGGGCTCGAAGTCGAAGCTCGGGGGCTGACCCTCGGTGCGCCGGATCACACCGTCGGCCTCGCCGCCCAGCGGGGCCTCGGGGTGAGGGAGGTTGGGGATCATGAGCATGCGCTGGTCGAGCGCTTCCTCGGCCTGCTTCAAGGACTGATCGAGCTCCTTCTGCTGCTCCTTGATCGCGCTCGAGCGCTCGAGCAGCGCGCTCGCGTCGGCGCCCGTCTTCTTGGCCTGGGCGATCTGTGGCCCCAGCCCCCGGGCTTCGTGCACCAGGTCGTCGCGCTCCTTCTGCAGCTCCTTGCGCCGCGCGTTGAGGGACACCACCTCGTCGAGGGACAGGCCCGGGTCGCGGGTGGCCAGGCGCTTGGCGTAGTCGTCGACGTGCTCGGTGAGCTGGTTCTTGTCCAACATGGGCCCTCCAGCGGGCGGATTCTACTCGCCACCTCCTGGAGCCGAACCCCGGTTGCGCTGTCAGTCCTTATCTCGCCGTCGCGACCTGGGACGCCCTCCCCACAACGGAACTTGGCCCTCCACCCCGACTTGACATGGCCCGGCAGGGGGTGCTACTGTTCTCGCCTTCGGCCCTGCGCGAGCCGACATTTAGGGGGAATCCATGTCCTACACGGGTCGGACCGTAACTCCTCTGGCCGCGGCTCTCGCCTGGCTCTTGCTGGCACCCTCCACGGGGCAAGCTGGCGCGCTGGACGACTGCTTCAACCAGGTTCAGCGGCCAGGTCAGGCAAGCTCGGAGTTCGCTCCAAACGAGGCCGCCGAGGACGAAGCGATCCCGCTGGGCGACCTCAGCCCGGTCGCCGACTTCCACCCCGAGACCGACCGCTGGACCGACCGGCACAACCGGATCCGGCTCTCGGTCAACCTCGGCGTCTGGCTCTTCGGGGGTGAGCTCGACATCGAGAACACCCACGTGCTCGGCCTGCGCTTGGGCTGGGAGGTCCCCGGGTTCATCGGGATCCGGCTGCACTCGAACTTCGCGCTCCAGGCGCAGCTCGAGGTCAAGGCGATCAACGGCGCCGGCGGGGTGAGCTCGCGGCACGCCGACGGAATCGTCAGCAACCACGGCCTGAGCCTGGGGATCTTCAACCCCGAGCTCTCGGTCGGCGGGCTCGCCTTCTGGGCCGGCTTCGGCGGCAGCCTCTGGATCTACGACTTCAACGAGAGCGGGATCCTCTCCGACGGCGACCTGCAGGTGAACGCCGACTGGAGCGACAGCAACATCTCGGGCCATATCTTCATCGAGCTCGACTACAAGGTCGCGGACATCTTCCACATCGGCGTGGTCTACGTGCAGCACGCCGTGCTCGCCGACCACACCGACGAAGGCCGCTTCTACTCGCTCAACGGCGTCGATCAGTCGGTGGACACCGGGCGCAACGACGGGATCTTCGACGACATCGCCCTCGTGGGCGAGCTGACGCTCACGCTCTCGATCTACTTCTAGCCCGCGGCTGGAGCCGACCGACGAACGCCCCGCCTTCGGCGGGGCGTTTCGCGTTCCGGAGGCTCGACGCCGCCGCGCGTGAGGGCTAGCGTGAACGGTAGGGGCGCCGAGGAGGGGCGTGGAAGAACTCGTCAGACGACCCGCGGAGCCCGAAGAGGACGCGCCCAAGGTGCGCCTGCCCCCGCGAGCCGCCCCGCGAGCCGAGACCGAGACCGAGACCGAGACCGAGACCGAGACCGAGACCGAGACCGAGACCGAGACCGAGACCGAGACCGAGACCGAGACCGAGACCGAGACCGAGACCGAGACCGAGAC
>JAGQRJ010000185.1 GCA_020425635.1 Planctomycetota bacterium
GAACAACGCGCTCTACGCGAGCAGCCTCGCGGCGGCGTACGACACGGTCGGTCAAGCAGAGCAAGCGCTGGGGAACCTCCCTGGCGCCCTCGAGAACTACCGGGAGGCCCGAGCGCGGATGCAGGCGCTGCTCGAGGCGACCCCGAGCGACTACGCGCTGCGCCGCCACCTCGCGGTCGTCTGGGGCCGCACGGGAACGGTCTACGACGCCCTCGCTCAACCCGAGCGGGCGCACGAGGCCTTGCTGGCCTCCGAGCGCGGCATGCGCGCCCTCGCGGAGGGCGCGCCGGAGCAGAGTCAGATCGTGCGCGACTACTCGGTCTCGATGTACACCCGCGCGCAGTTCCTCGAGCAGCAAGGCCGGATCGCCGCGGCGACCGAGCTCATGCAGCGGGTGGTCGCGAACCACACCCGGCTCGTCGCTCAGGCTCCGCAATTTCAGGGCGAGCTCGAGCAGCTCACGGGGGTCGCCGAGCGCTTCGCCCGGCGCCTGGAGCTGAGCAGCGGAGCGCGAGCCCCTGCCTCACCCGCGGAGCAGCTCGAGGTCGCGCGGGCGCGCTACGCGGCGGGCGACTTCCTCCAGGCCGCCGAGGCCTACCTCTCGGCCCTGACAGACGCCGAGGTGCGGGGCGAGGTGAGCGAGGCGCACCTCTACAACGGGGCCTGCGCCGCGGCGCGCGCGGCCGCGCAGGCGGGAGGGGCTGAGCGCGCGCGCTGGACGGCTCAGGCCCTGGCGTGGTTGAGCGAGGACGTGCGCTTGCGGCGGGCGATCCTGGAGCAGGTCGCGGAGCAGCTGGCCGACCCCGAGCTCCACCCCTCCCAGCGGAGCCGCCTGGAGACGATCCGAGCGCAGGTGCAGGGGGTCATGGACTACGCCCGCACCGAAGACACGGACCTGGCGGGCCTCCGCGCCCTCCCCGAGTTCGAGGCGATCTTTGCCGACTGAAGAAGACAGCGCGGCGGGGCTTCGCCGTCGCACCAGAGGGAGGTCGCGGCCGTGAGCAAGCCCGAAGTCTACGTGAGCACCGACGTCGAGGCCGATGGCCCGATCCCTGGTCCGCACTCGATGCTCAGCTTCGGCTCGGCGGCGTTCCTCGCCGACGGGTCGCAGGTGGGGACGTTCTCGGCGAACCTCGCGACCCTCGAGGGGGCCCAGGGCGACCCCGAGACCCTGGCGTGGTGGGCGAAGCAGCCCGAAGCCTGGGCTGCCTGCCGTGCGGACCCCGAGCCCCCGGAGGGGGCGATGCGCCGCTACCTGGGGTGGCTGCGCGGCCTCCCCGGGAAGCCGGTGTTCGTGGGATACCCCGCGACCTACGACTTCCTCTTCGTCTACTGGTATCTGGTGCGCTTCACCGGCGAGCGGCCCTTCAGTCACGCCGGCCTGGACGTGAAGTCCTACGCCTTCGCGCTGCTCGGCGGCAGCTTTCGCGGAACCAGCAAGCGCAGCATGCCGCGGCGCTGGTTTTCGAAGAGCCCGCACACCCACGTCGCCCTCGACGACGCGATCGAGCAGGGGCAGCTGTTCTGCGCCATGCTCTCGGAGAACGCTGCGCGCCTCGCCGCCGAGTGAGCGTGGGGGAGCGTGAGGTCCTTAGCTGTCGAGCTGGATCCCGCGCACGAAGCGCTCCCACTCGCTCTGCATGGCGTTCATGTCGACGCCAGGGAAGGCCTTCTCGAAGCTCGTGGGCTCGTCCTTGACCCGGTGCACGGTCTGCAGCAAGGACACGAACTGGCTGCGGTACTTCCCGCCCTCCCCCGTGAGGAGGAAGTAGGCCAGGGTCGCGGCGTAGTGGTAGTTGTTGACCGTCATGAACTCCTGCTGCGACTGCCCGATGAACCTGCTCAGCTGGGGCAGGGTCTCGAGGTTGTTCACGCAGTGGGCGAAGGGACCCTCGATCATGCCGCGGCCCATGGGGATCGTCCGCGGGTGGGTCAAGCTCCACTCCTTGCCGTCGAAGGAGTGGTAGCCCATGAAGTTCGCGATCGCCTCGACCGCCCAGAACTGGTGCTGGATCTGGCGCATGCGGTTGGCGTCGTGCTTCGAATACTCGAACGCGAGCTGGTGGGTCACCTCGTGGGCGAGGGGGATCTGCAGCTGCTCGAAGTCGTTGGGGTCGATCGTGAACACCATGCCCGTGGCGTCCTTGGGCTCGTAGGTCACGAAGCAGGGGTTGAGCTCGCTCGTCGACTGCAGGTAGAAGGCCGCGCCCTGGATCCCGCCTTGCTGCGGGGCCGCGCCGCCCATGCTGCGGGTGGTCTCCTTGAGCTGCGCGTCGAGGTCCTTCTGCGTCTCGGTCACGATCACCGGCAGCTTGCCCTTGGGCGCCTGGAGCTCCCACACGTCGCCGAAGCGGGCGAGGAAGTACTCGCGGTAGGCGCCGACGTAGGCCAGGATTCGCTTGGCCTGGCGCAGGGGCACGGTCGTCCGCACCTCGTGCACCTCGTCCGAGATCACCCAGGGGTTGCTCCAGCTGCTGTGCTGCTCGTTGAGCGCCGCAACGGCGTCGGCGTCGAGCAGCTCGCCGTCGTGAACCTCGCCGCCCTGGCTCAGGATCTCGGCCTCGCTGGTGCTGACCCAGCGGCAGTACGGCTCGAAGTAGACCAGCTCGAGGTGGTCGAGGGCCTCCTGGGTCGCGAAGCGGCGCTGGATCAGCTTCAGGTAGCCCGCGTAGCGCTCGGGCTCACTCGACTCGACCGAGCGCGCGGCCTCGGCGAGCGCGAGGGAGATCTTGAGGCGCGACTCGGCGCGCTTCTCCTCCAGCGACTCGGTGTACTTCGGCTTGAAGCCAGCCTTCAAGGTGGTCGAGCGCTTGCTGGCCTTCTCGATCTTGGCCTCGAGGCGCTCGAGCTCCTTGGCCAGCTTGCTCGAGTCGGGCGCGGCCTCGAGGCCGAGCTTCAGCTCGCTGCGCGCGGTCTCGAGGTCCTTGCTGCGCGCCGCATAGCGCGACACCTTCAGGGTCTCGCTCTCGACGGTCTTGGCGATCGCGCGCTCTTGCTTGGTCAGCTCGCCAGCCGTCAGGGGCAGGGAGCACACGAGTGCGAAGGCGACGAGGAGGGTGCGGGTGCGCATGGGTGTTCCTTCCGGGGTCTCCGCCGGTGGCGGGGCCCTTCTTACGGCGCCCCCCGGGCGGGGTTTGGCACATTCTGGGAAGCCAGCGCTAAGTGTCAACTAAATAAAGACTTAATCGGCGCAAGCGACGCCGCGCGCCCCGCTCGCGGCTCCCAGATCCGGGCAGCCAAGGTTCACTGGAGCGGGGGAGCCTCGGGGTTCGACTCCGCCTTCTCCAGCCAGGCTTCGAGCTCTTCCGCGCTGAGTCCCAGGGTCTGCCGCGCGGCTGCGCGGTCGCCGCTCGCCTGAGCGAGGGCTCCCTGGATCAGCGCCTTGGCGTAGGCGTCGAGGGCTGCCGTCAAGCTCTCCCCGCGCATGGGGGGCACGTCCTCGGCCGTCACCGCGCGTCCAGAGGCCCGGAGCGCGAGTTCGCGCAGCACCCCGTAGAACTCCCGCGCGTTCCCGGGCCACCCGCGGCGGCTGAGGGCCGCGAGCGCGTCCGTCGAGAGCTCGGGCGCGCCGTCGCCCCACAGGCCGAGGATCGCTTCGAGCAGGGCCTCGCGATCTTCGGGGCGCGCGTCGAGGGCAGGGAGGTCGGCGCGCGCCTCGCTGAGCAGCGCGAGCAAGTCGGGGCGCAGCGCGCCGGCCTGGCTCGCCCGGTCGGGATCTCGGGCGACGCTGATCAGGCGTGTCGCCACGGGGGAGCCGTCGGGCAGCGTTCGGGCGGTGAGCACACCGACGAGCTTGGCCTGCAGGGCGGGGCTCGCCGCGTCCAGGCGCTCGAGCAGGAGGACGCCCCCTGCAGCGCGCTGGAAGGGGTTGGGCCGGTCAGGCGTCGGCTCGACACCCCCGAACAAGGCTTGGCCCTGGGGGTCGACGTCGCGCAGATCGACGACGACGAGCGACTCCGCTGCCGAGCGCCGCGCAGCGGCCAGGCGCGCCAGAGCTCCCTTGCCGACCCCAGGAGGGCCTGCGATCAGGAGCGAACACCCGCTGCTGACGAAGCGCTCCAGGGCCTCCGAGGCGGCGCCGACCGCCGGGGAGCTCCCGACGAGGACCCACTCGGAGGGGAGCTGGTGGAGCGAGTGCGGGAGGCCTGTGCCGGCGAGCGCTGGGGCCGAGCGCGCCTCGAGGAACGCCCGCTGCAAGGCTCCCGGGTCGAGTCCTCTCCGCTCTCGCAAGGCCTGCTCGAGCGCGGAGCGCCCGAGGGCCAGGCCGCCGAGGGCGGCCAGGGCCTCGATCAACTCCACGTGTCGGGCTGCGAAGCGCTCGGGCTGAAAGGCGTGGTCGACGAAGAGCACCCCGCGCTTGCCGTCGGGCAGCTTGATCGGCGCGGCGACGACCGAGCGCAGCCCGATCCCCAGCAGGCAGGCCCGCTCACGCACGGGAGCCGGGACCTTCACGTCGGCGCTGAGCACGAGCTGCCCGCGCTCGGCAGCCCGGAACGCGCAGCGCCGGGCGAAGCGCTCGCGGGGACGCCCGAGCTCGCTGAACCCGTGGGTGGCGTGGGCCGTGAAGCTGTCGGCGTCTTCGCCGAAGACGGCGAGGAACCCGCGCTCGGCCTCGCTCAGCTCGACCGCGACGCGCACCAGGCGCTCGTAGACCCGCTCGACGTGGGCCTCGTCGATCAGGTCCCGGCAGAGGGAGACGAAGCGGGCGAACTCGCTGGCCGTGGTCCCCGCGGGGAGCGGCCGCCCAGAGGCCGAGCTGCCCTCCACGATCCGCGGGCCGCGCGTGCGCGCGGGCTCGATCGTGGGCATGCGCAGCGACAGCATGGCGCGCAGCTCGCGCAGGCCCTCGTCGCTCACGTTGCCCATCTTCACGTGCAGCGCGGAGACCGGCGAGTCCCCGCGCAGCGCCGCGGCGCGGGTCGGATCGACCGCGAGGAAGTCGGCGGCTCGCTGCGGGGGGACCGCCGCCATGAGCTCCTCGACGATCTCTTGCGCCTCGACCACGAGGCCCAGCGCGCGCTCGTCCTCGCGGCGGAGCTCGTAGGTCGCGGCCAGGGCGTAGCGGGCGCGCCACTCGAGGTCGCGCAGGGTCGCCTGCTGCGCCTCGTGCAGCGCCTCCTCCGCGCAGCGGATCGCGGTGTGGAGCGAGCCCTTTTCGCGCGCGAGCTCGATCCTGCAGCGCAGCAGGCGCTCGCGCGCGCGCAGCACGCCCACGCCTTCGGGGCCCTTGCCGAGCCAAGGCTGCATGCGACCAGGCCGCGGGACCGGTCGAGAATCGAGCAGGGCGCGGGCGTGGCCCCCGCGGTGCTGGGCGAGCTCGACCCCGGCCAACTCGAGCAGCGCGCCGCGCTCGTTGGCTCGGTCACCCACCGACTGCGCCGCGCGGCGGACCCGCTGCAGGTTGCGCCGGGCCCCTTCGTAATCGCCGCGCCGGGCGAGGGCTTCCCCCACGAGCAGCCGCGCTCTGAGCTCGAGGCCCGTGTCGCGACCGCGGGCAGCGTAGCGCAGCGCCCGCTGCGCGAGCCGCTCGGCGGCCGGCATGTCGCCCAGAGCCCGTTGCACGGTGGCGTCTGCGACCAGGGCGCGGCTGCGAGCCGCGGCGCGGCCGTCCTCTTCGGCGAGCTCCCGGGCCCGCACCGAGAGCGCGAGGCTGCGCGCGTACGACCCCTGGCGCACGGCGAGCTCGATCAGGGCGCAGAGCGTCTCCAGCTCGCCTTGCCGATCGCCCGCCTCGCGTTGAACCTCGAGGGCCTCCTCGAGGTGGGTCAGCGCGGGCTGACTCTCCCCGAGGTCGAGGAGCACGGCGCCGAGGGCCGAGCTCGTGATCGCGGCGCGGTCGCGGGCGCGGAGTTCGACCCAGGTCAGCAGCCCCCGGCGCAGGGTTTGGGCTGCCTCGCGCAGCGCACCCGCGGCGTGGCACAGACCACCGAGGGCGTCGAGCGCCTCGGCGAGCGCGCGCAGGTCCCCTAACTCCTCCGCGACCCGGACGCCCGCGAGCAAGGCCTCTCGCGCCTCTGGAGCGTGGCCGACCTTCCAGGCTGCGCGCGCGAACACGATCGCGGCCTGGGCTTCCCCGCGCAGGTCGCCGGCCGCGGCGGCGGCTTCGCGCGCCTGGGCCGCGGAGGCCGCGGCGCGCCCAGGGTCGTGGCCAGCGAGGGACACCCGCGCCGACGCAAGGAACACGTCGGCGCTGACGGCCTCGGTGTCGACCCGGGTCGCCAGCGCGCTCGCCGCCCGAGTCAACTGCTCGGCCTCGCCGACCTCCTCGCGCTCGAGGGAGGCCTCGGCCTGCACGAGCAGGAGGCGCACGCGCAGCGCCGCGACGTCCTTGGCGTGACCGGCGCTGCGCACGAGCTCGAGCCCGCGCTCGCACTCTGCCACCGCGCGGCCTGCGTCTCCCCCGGCGGCGTGAATCCCCGCGGCGGCGAGGCAGGCCCGGGCCGAGACCAGGGGGTCTTCCTCGGCGGCGCCCTGAGCGCGCTCGAGGCGCTCGAGGGCGGCCTCGGTCTCCCCGAGGGCCCGGAGCGCGCCGGCGGCGAGGACCTCGACCTCGGCGCTGGGTTCGCCCACCTCGCGCGCCTGCTCGATCGCCGCGAGGGCCTCGCGCCAGCGCCCCGCGCGGAACAGGGCGCGCGCCTGGTGCGCGCGCCACTGGGCCTCGGCGGTGGGCTGGACCTCGGCCAAACGCCCGCAGAGCGTCGCCGCCTGGCGGTAGGCAGAGATCGCCTCGAGGTGGGCGATCGCCGAGGGCCCGAGCTCGCGCACGAGCTCGGCGTGGGCCCCCGGCGCGGGGCCGAGGAGCGCGAAGCCGACCCGCTCGAGGAGCTGCGCCGAGCTGGGGACCGGAGGGTGGCGCTCGCCGAGGACGACGCACAGGCGACGCGCGCGGGCGGCGAGGGCGTCGGGGTCGAGCTCGCTGCGCCAGCGCGCGGCGATGTCCTCGCGCAGCAGATAGCGCTGCCTGGCGCAGGCGACGACCGCCCCGCGGCGGACCAGCTCGTCGAGCGCGCGGCGCAGCTCCGCCTCTCCGAGGCCGATCACCGCCGCCATCAGCGAGAACTCCCCGGGCCGGCCAAGCACGGCGAGGGTCTCGGCCACCGTCCGTTCGTGCACGTCTTGGATCGCCTGCAGCGCGCCCGGGTCGACCACGGTGCCCGGGAGCCCTGCGGCGAGGTCGCGCTCGTCGAGGGTGCTCGCGTCTCCGGCGAGCTGCTTGAGGGTGGCCTCGCTGAGCGGGGCCAGGTCGAGGGGGCGCACGTAGCGACCCCGAGGCAGGGCGCCCCCGTCGGCTGAGGTCGCCAGGATCAGGAGCGTGGGCTCGGGGCGGCCCTCGGGCTCCAGCGCCCGGCGCGCCCCGGCCCAGCGACGCGCCACCCACGCGCGGCGGGCCACGTCGGAGGTCAGCGCGCGGGTCAAGGGTTCGGCCTGGTCGAGGTTGTCGAGCACGATCAACAGGGGCCGCGCGACCGCCGCCAAGAGCAGGGGCTCGCCCAGGGCCAGGAGCGTGCGCTCGGCCTCCCGCTGGGGGTCCGCCAGCCGTGGGGGGCGGCTGGCGGCGACCCGTCCGAGGGGCTTGCCCAGGAGCTCCCGCACGTACCAGCGGGTCGCGTTCGAGGTGGCGTCGGGGTCGACGCCGTAGTCGGGTCGCGTGACCACCTGGCTCAAGAGCGGGCCCAGGGGGCCGGCGAGCCCCTGGCCCTGCTGGGCGCAGTCGCCGCGCAGGATCTGCACTCCGTCGGCCGCGAGCTCGGTGACGAACTCGTCGACGAGCCTGCGCTTGCCGATCCCCGGGGGCCCGCGCAGCACGAGCAGGCTCGGGTCGCCGCGGGTCACGTGCGGCGGGTTGGGGTCTTGCTGTGGACCCCGCAGCGAGTTCGCCCACACCAGGAGCGACGCCAGCTCGGCGTCTCGACCGAGGAGCGCGTCACTCGGGCGCGACTCCGCGGGCGGCGGAGTCGCGCCCGGGTCGAGGATCCGGCGCAGGTGCGCGAGGGCCGCCTCTGCCGACGGCGGACGCTGCGAAGGACGCGGCGCGAGGAGGGTCATGACCCAGGCGGCCACCTCGGCCGGGAGGTCTGGGGGACCGACCTCCGCCAGAGGGGGCCACACCCCGTCGCGCGTACCCGGAGCGCTCCCGGCGAAGGCCTGGTAGAAGAACGCGCCGAACTCGTAGAGGTTCGCCCTCCGGTCGACGCGTACCCCGAGGTGCCGCTCGGGGGCGATGGTGGCCGCGGTGGGGAGGGGGAGGTCGCTGCGCGAGAACTCGTCGCTCAAGCCTCCGGGGTCGGTCACGGCGAGGTGCGGTTGGCCCTGGCGGATCTCGACGAGGAGCTGGATCCGCCGCTGCCCGCCGAGGATCAACCCCTGGGCGTGGTAGGCCCCGAGGGCCGAGAGCGCCTGCTGGCAGACCAGGATCCGCTCCGCGACCGACGCGCGGGTCGCCCACGCGGTCAGGGGCTCTGCGTCGATCAGACGGTCCTGGACGAAGAAGGGTCGCGCGTCGTCGAGGGCGCCCACGGCGTGCAAGGTCGCGACGTGAGGATGGGTGATCTGCAGCGCGCGTCGCAACTCCTCGAGGACGGGCAGGTGCTGGTCTTCGGAGTGCGCAGGGATCGCCCTCAGCAGCAGCTCGCGCCCCTCCTCGTCGACGGGCTGGACCACGTAGGTCGTCGCGTCGACTTGACGGATCACCTGAAACCGGTCGGCGAGTGTCAGCCCCTCGGACAGCACGAACGCGTCTCCTCCCCGCCGATCCTAGCCCACCGGCCATGCCACGCGAAGCGGCAGGGGCAGAGGCTCCGAGAACGGGTGAACCAAAAGAACGCGCGCCCCAGGGAGACTCTGGGGCGCGCTGAAGGTGGGCCGACTCCGACTACTGCGGTGCTTGATCCACGATCCACTGCTGGAGCGTGGTGTAGTCGGACGAGCCCTGGGCGATCGACGCCCCCCCGCCGTGCCCGTCGAGGCCCACCGCTTTGCGCAGCAAAGGGGAGGCGTCGGGGGTGACGAGGTTGACCCGCATGCGGGTCTCGTTGTAGTCGGCGGTCGCGTCGGTGAGGCCCACACTCAGCGGGTAGGCGATGAAGCCGGCGTTCGCGGCGTCCGAGTGGCAGACCGTGCAGCGGGCCATGAGCACCGGGCGCACGTCGCCGGCGTAGGTGGTCAGGTTCGCCGGGGGCGCTTGGTTGGCCGGAGGCGCGCTGTTGCGCAGCACGAGCTCGGCGCCGGCGTTGCCGCGCAGGCCGATCAGCAGGGTTTGCGCGTCTCGGCTCGCGAGGGCGAACACGCCGAGGTTCGCCGGGAGCGCGGTCTCCTCGATCATGCCCGTGGGCTCTTCGTGAAAGAGGCGACCGGCGAGGGTCCCGACGAAGAGCGTGCCCTCGTGCCAGGCCAGGCTGATCGGCGAGTCGCCGTTGAAGGCCGCGACGGTGGTGAAGGTCGCGCCGTCGACCGTCTCGTGCACCGCGCCGCCGATCGCGACGGCGGGGGTGCTGAGCGTGTCGATCACCATGGTCGAGACCCAGAGCTTGGTCGGGGTCGACATGATCCGAGTCACGATCTCGAGCTGGTTCGTGCCGACGGCCGCTGCGGGGAGCGCGATCTCGGTCCAGGTCGCGCCGGTGCCGTGGAACAGGCGCGGCCCGCCGGTGGTGAGGCTGTTGTCGCTGCCGCCGGCCCAGACGGTGGTGTTCCAGGGCGCGGCCGCGGTGATCTGCACGTTGCCGAGGGACGCCACGTCGGGCGCCCAGGCGCCGCCGGACGGGCGCTGACTGACCTGGGCGGGGAGGACCTGCCCGGTGACCGGGTCGGTGCCCAGCAGGCTGTTGAAGGAGTAGACGTCGCCGTTGAGCGCGGCGACCACCACCTGGGGCAAGGTGGCGTGGGTGTAGGAGAGGGTCCAGGCGGCACCGCTGCGCTCGTGCACCTGGCCGAGCTCGCCGGCGGCGAAGATCGAGCCGTTGGTCTCGGCGAGGTTGCCCACGTAGCCGACGGCGGCCTCGAGGGCAGGTTGGCCGTTGACGTCGACGCGGTTGAGCGCGCCGGAGGACTGGGCGACCACGACGTCCCCGGCGGGGAGCGGTACGAGGTCGATGACGGCTTCGCCCAGCACGGCGGGGGTCGCGTTGTAGTACGCGGCGAAGCTCGGCCCCGAGGAGACCGGCGGTGCGGTGGTGTTCGAGATGGGGGGCGCCGTCGTGTTCGACGTCGTCGGGGCCGTCGTCGTCGACGTGTTGTTGTCGGAGGGCTTCGAGTTGCAGCCGACGATCCCCCATGCGAGGGCCAGGGTGCACACCAGACGAAATTTCATGGTCGAGCCTTCTTCCTTCAGCTTCCACGTCACGTCTGTGCAACTCTCGACCCGGGGCGTAAGCCCAGGTTGAATCGTGCCAGTGAGACGGAATGAGGTTCGCCTGCGGAGCGCCGCGCACACCGTTCACAGGCAGCGCAGTCTCGCTCGGGTTCCAGGCTCGAACCTGTGACGGCCCCCCGTCCGGGGTCTCCCGCTGAAGGAAGATCCTGCGTTCGAGAGACTTAGTTCGAGGAGGAGGCGCGGCGAGCGGCGGCGCTGGCGCTGACCCCCGACCAGGCGATCGCGCGCCGGACGCCTTCCCGGAGGGGCACCTTGGGGGCGTAGCCCAGCAGGCGCTGGGCCTTCGAGATGTCGGCGACGTAGCGGGTGATCTCTCCCGGGCGAGTCGGCTCGACGGTGACCTGCGGGGTCACGTCGAGGGTCTCGCCGATGTAGCGCACGAGGTCGAGGAGCGAGTTGCCCTCGCCGTAGGCCACGTTGATCGTCTCGTTGTGCAGCTCGCCGCGAAACACCCGCTCGATCCCCGCGAACACCGCGTCGACGCAGTCGTCGACGTAGGTGAAGTCGAGGACCTTCTCGGCGCCGAAGACCGTGATCGGGCGGCCGGCCGCGACCTCGCGCACGAACAGGGGCATGACGCGTTCCATGCGTTCGAGGTCGTTGTCGAAGCGCCCGTAGACGTTCGAGAAGCGGTAGGTGAGCGTTCCGAGCCCGTAGCACTCCGCGTAGGAGCGGACGAGGGCCTCCCCGGCGATCTTCGAGGCGCTGTAGGGGCTCTTGGCGACGACCGCCCGGTCTTCGCTGGTGAGGCCTGCGCTCTGGTCGCCGTAGGCCTCGCGCGAGCTGCCGAACACCACGGGAGCCCCGCGCCCGCGGGCGAACTCCAGGGCGGAGAAGGTCGTGGTCACGTTGTCGAGCGCTCGTTCGGGGTGCAGCACGAGCTCATGCACCTTGGCGTTCGCCGCGAGGTGCACGACCACGTCGGGCTCGAAGCCCGCGGCCGCGACGCCGCGCTCGAGGGCGGGCCCGCGCTCGAGCAGGTCGAGCTCGATCCAGGGCAGGCGCTCGGTCCAGGCGTTCGGTCGCCGGTCGACCCCGAGCACGCGGTGCCCGGCTTCGAGCAGGCGCAATCCGAGGTTCGTCCCGATCTGACCCGAGCTTCCGGTGATCAACACCCTCACGCGTGCCCCCTCACTTGGGGTCCTCGTCCGCGTCGTCGTCGGGCGGGGTCTCACCGTCCCCTGGGGCGGGGGGCGCGGCGTGGTCCTCGGGGGAGCCTTCTTCGGGGGGGTCGAGGGTCAACAGCTCGCGCACGGCGGGGCTGCGCACCTCGAGCAGCCCGACCACCCGATACAGGCGGGGCAGCTCGGCGCTGAGCTGTTCGCCGTATTTCTTCCGGTCTGCGCCGCCGCCACGGGCGAGGGCCGCGCGCGCGTCGGCCACCCGTTGCCGGGCCTCCTGGGTCAGCTCGCGGGCCTGGGTCAGCAACGCCTCCGCCCGCTCAGGGTTCGCCACGGCCTCCCGCCACACCTCCTCCGCCTGGTCGATCAGGGCGCTCAGCGGGGGGGTGTCGTCCCAGGGCTTGAAGGCCCGGGTGAAGTCCTTCTCCACGGCGAGCGTCGGGGCCGGGGGGGCGGGCACCGGCGGCAGGCGGAGGTCGTGCCCCGAGCGCTCGAGCTCCCGCACGTAGAGCCGGATCAACGCGCGGACCTGAGCGTCTCCCCACTCCCGGGCGAAGAACGCGAAGGTCGGCAAGTTCTGCAGCTGGTCTTCGTGTCGCGCGATCGCGTCGAGGACCCCCTCGGGGCCGCCGTCGACCGAGTCGAAGCTGCCGACCGAGGCCTGCTGGAGGTAGCGCAGACCCTGCGCTTCGTAGCTGACCCACACCCCGGCCAGGCCGACCAGGATCATGAACACGGTGAGGACCAGGTAGCGGCGGCGCTGCTTGCGGCGCTGGGCGTGGGCGCCGCTCTCGAGGTCCTTCAACCACCCGCGGAGCTTGGGGTCGTCGGGGGTCAGCTCCTGCGCGCGGCGCAGACGCTTGGTCGCCTGGGCCTCGTCGCGGGCGTCGAGGGCGGCCTGGGCGAGCTCCTTGTAGATCGTCGCGGCGACCGCGTTCTCGTTGAGGGTCGCGTGGGTCTCGGCCAGGGCCTGGCGCAAGCCGGAGTCCTTGGGCTTGAGCATCAGCAGGCGCGGATAGACCCCCTTGGCCTTCTCGCCGAGCCCGAGCTTGACGTAGACGCCGACGAGGCGCTTGGCGGTGACCTGGGCGGCGTCCTCCTCCTTTGCCTCTACCTGCAGGTCGAGCAGGCGCTCGAGGGGCAAGGGGTCGCTCGGGACCAGCTCGGAGACCTTGGCGAACTGCTCCTTGGCCCCCTGGCGGTTGCCTTGCTCGAGCAACACCCCGGCGAAGCGCTTGCGCTCGTCGGCGGCTGCCTGCTTGTCGCCCTTGCGCTCGAGGACCTCGACCAGCAGTTGGTTCAACTCTGGGTTGCCTCGCTCGTAGACCAGGCCACGGCGGAAGTGGCTCATGGCGAGGTCGAGGTCGCCCGCGGCGGTGGCCGCCTTGCCGAGCTTGAGGTACTCCGGCGCCGTGGCCACGCGCAGCGCGCCGCGGTTGACCAGCTCGAGCACCCGCTCCGAGCAGGTGAAGCGCGGCTGCGGCAGCTGGTCGAAGACCGCCTCCAGGGTCAGCTCGCCGGGCCCGGTGAGCCGCAGGAGCTCGGCGTCGAGCTCTTCGTCGTCCTCGCTCGGCTCACGCCCGGCGACGTAGACCTCGCGGAAGGAGGGGATCGCGCGTTTGATCCGCTGCCATTCGTCGACCCGGCGCATGGCCTCCATCAGGATCGAGGAGGGCTGGATCCGAATGTCCGCGGCGAGCTCGTCGGGGTCGAAGCGGCTCTTGTCGTACTCCTCGAGGAACTCGAAGCCCCCGGTCTCGAGCAGGAAGCAGTCGTAGATCCGCTCGAGGACGAGGGTCCGGGCGAGGGAGACGAAGGCCTCCGAGTCGAGGATGTTCCGTCGCTTGAGGCTGCCCTTCAGCCCGCCCTTGCGACGGAAGAAGCGCGAGCTCTTGACCTGCTTCTGGTCGACGACCCGGCGCCGGACGAGCTCCTCGGCGATCCCGTGTTCACGCCCCTCGGGGACCGCACAGCCGGTGACCATGCCGGCTTCGAACGCGATCAGGCGCTCGCCGTAGTCGTCGCGGATCGCCAGAGCGCCGCTCATCGAGTTCTGGTGGATCGATTGCATCACGTCTGCAATCGGCAGCTTGGAGAGCTCGCCTTTGAAGGCCACCGTCGCCTCCTCTTGGTCGAGGACAGGTGTAGGGATCCTATCAGCAACCCTGGTCGAGGGTCACTCGACCAGGAGCTCCAGGCTCGGACCGCGGAGCACGACCGGCTCGCCCTGCTCGGGGGAGCCGCCGACCACGAAGGTAAAGGCCGTGTCCGCAGGGGCTGGGAGCGTCCAGCTCGGCGCGAAGGAGCCGAGCGGCTCCACCGCGGCCATGCCTTCGCAGCGCGCGCGGACGACGACGAACTCGCCGTCCCAGTCGAGGTAGAGCACGTAGGGTGTGGCCAGCATGTCGTAGGTCGCGCGCACGTCGAGCGCGTCGACGCCTTGGCGTCGGACGCCGAGCTCCAGTCGGTTGCCGCGCACGCGCACCGCCACCGCGTCTTGCTCGGCCTCGAGCGCGCGGACTTCGAGCTCCGCGCCGGCAGGGAGCCCGAGCTCGAGCTGCAGGCGAGAGCCCTTGAAGCCGGGAGGGCTGAGCCTTCGCTTCAGGAGCCGCGAGGTCTCCGCCGCGCGCACCCGGGCGCTGGTCTGGACCTTGGGCGTGGGTGACGCGAGCAGCGCTGGGACGCCGCTGTCTGGGTCGACCGCCGACGTCCACTCGCCGAGGATCGTCCAGCCCCGAGACGCGGTGAGCTTGTCGATCGAGGTCTCGCCCGAGGACAGCCCAAACAGCGAGATCCCCTCGCCCCTCACGTGCAGCGCGGAGCTCGGGATCGGGGAAGGGCGCAGCTCGAGGGCGAGGGGGTCGCTCACCTTCAGGACCCGCCGCAGCGAGTAGTAGCCAGGCGCGCGCAGGTTCACCACGACTTCGCTCCCGCGTTCGAAGCGCCCCTGGAAGGGCAGGTGCCGATCCACTCCGTCGACGAAGAGCATGGCGCCTTCGACGGGGCAGCGCAGCTCGATCAGAGGTAGCGCCGCCTCGGCGGTGACGCGCAGGGCTTCGACGCGCTCGAGGGCCGGGCTGAAGGGGAAGCGCTCGGGGAAGCTCGTGGCGAGCTTGAGCACGGTCTGCGGGGCGCCCGCGGCAGCAGCCTTCTCGAGCGTTGCCAGCGCCCTGCGCTCCGCGGACCCCGACGCGCAGCCCGCCTGAGCGAAGCCGGCGAGCTCCTCGAGGCGGGAGCCGAGCTCCAGGCCGCCGACCTCCGCGAACCCGCGCAGAGCCGCGCAGCGAGTGCTGAGCTCCTGGTAGCGCGCGTCTCGATAGAGCGCCTCCCCTTCCGCGAGCCCGGCCTCGATGACCTCGGCGCTGAGCGCCTGCAAGCGCGCCCGATAGGTGGGCCGCTCGCGCTCGGGGAGCTCCTCGATCTGGGCCCGCACGGTCTGCGCGCTGGGGAGCAGCGAGAGCCGCGTCGAGGCCTCCCGCGACTCGAGCACGCCGAGGAGCTGCTCGACGGCGGCGCGCGCCTCCGCGCTGGGGTCGCGCGGCGGCGCGCTGCTGGTCACGACCGCCGCGCCCCCTCCCGGAGGCGTGGGGGTCTGCCTCGCCTTGTGGACGAAGTAGGCCCCCGAGGCGATCAGGCCGGCCAGCGCCAGCAGCGCGAAGGGCAACGCGCCAGACGAGCCCCGCGCCGGGCTCGCAGCGGCGCCGGGTTGGGGCTGCAGCTCGGGGGGGCCGCCGGCGGCGAAGCTCAGGCTGCTGGCGTCGCGAGGCACGGTGGGGCAGGTGGGCGGGGCTCCGGCGATGATCGCCTCGAGGTCGGCGACGAGCGCGTCGTAGTTCGCGTAGCGATGCTCGGGCTCCTGGGCCAGCATGCGATCGACCACGCGCACCACGGCGTCGGGGATCCCCTCGACCCGGTCGCTCGGAGCGCTGACCTGTTCTCCGCTCAGGCGCCGGGTGAGCACCTTGACCAGCGGACCGACGAAGGGCGGCTCACCCACGAGGAAGTGGTAGTAGGTCGCGCCGAGGCTGTAGATGTCGGCGCGGTGGTCCACCGGGTCTCCGGCGGCCTGCTCCGGCGACATGTAGCTCGGAGAGCCCATGATCGTGCCGACCTTGGTCTTGCGGCCGCTGTTGGCCCCCTCGCCCCGCATGCTCGCCAGGCCGAGGTCGGTGACCTTCGTCACGGGCTGGCTGATCCCTGCGACCTTGGCGCGCAGGAGGTTGCCGGGCTTGACGTCGCGGTGGATGACCTTGGCCTCGGAGGCGAAGGCGTGGGCGAGGCCGCGGGCCGCGTCGAGGATCACCTGAGTCGCCTCGAGCGGATCGAGGCGCTGCTTGCGGTCGACGTAGTCGCCCAGGTCTTCGCCGTCCACGAGCTCGAGCGAGATGTAGAGCTTGTCACCCACCTCGCCGGTGTCGTAGACCTGCACGATGTTCGGGTGGTTCAGGGCGGCGAGGGTCTGCGCCTCGCGCTTGAAGCGGTCGGCGTGCTCGCGGCTGAGGCGCAGCTCTGGGGTGATCACCTTGAGCGCCACCTGCCGGTTCAGCGAGCGGTGCACCGCGCGGTAGACCACGCCCATACCACCCCGCCCCAGCTCTCCGAGCACGCGGTAGCCGGGCACGAAGTCTTCGGCGACCTCCTCCCGCAGCTGCTCCGCGGCCTCGGGTTGGATCAGCCCTTGATCCACCAGGACCTCGAGCACGTCGCTGTCGCTTCCGCTGCGGTCGAGGAAGGTCGATCCCTGCGTCCGGGTGATCAGCCCCTTGCGCACCGCGGCCTCGACCGCGTCGCGGTTGAGCGAGGAGGTCCGCGGAGCCGGGTGGCGGGCCGAGGACCCCGACTCGAGGACAGTGGGCTGGCCCCGCGCGTCGATCCCGCTCTCCGAGCTCGGCGGCGGAACGGCGATCGTGCGCTCGCCATCCTCCTTCCCGGGCTCGGTCGGCGAATCGCTCATCGCGCGCCCTTACTCGCCGGCCCGCAGCGCTTCGAGCTCCTCGACGATCCGGCTCACCGCCGGACGCTCGTCGGGGGTCTCGCCGACGAAGGCGTATTGGATCGTGCCCTGGGCGTCGAGGACGAAGGTCGACGGCCGCGAGAGGTCGCCCAGGAGGTTGAAGCGGCGCGTGCTCTTGAGCCCGGGGTCGAGGGCGACGGGGAAGGGCACGGCGGCGTCGCCCTCCTCCGTCAGGATCTCGTTCACGGCGTCGGTGAACTGCTGAAGGATCTCGAGGTCGTCGCTCTCGGCCGGGTAGACGAGCAAGACCTGGGCGCCGAGCGCCTTGATCCTGTCGTAGCTGTGCGCGATCTGCGCGGTGTAGGTCGAGCAGTAGGGGCACACCCAGCCCACGAACCCGCGGGCGAACACGAGCACCAGGGGTTTGCCGCGAAAGTCCGAGAGGCGCACGGGCTGCCGCGCGGCGTCGACGAACTCTGCCTCCTCCCCTTCGGCGGCGACCAACACCTGACCCGTGGGCTGGTTCGAGGGCATGTCCGCGAACTCGAAGCGTCGGAGCTTGTCGTCGGCGGCATCGGCTTCGGCGACGTAGCGCTCGCTGTCGTACTTGGGCCCCATGGCTTGCTTGTCCGCCATGGCCTTCTTCCCCGCCATCGACTTGCCCTGACCCGCCTCGCCGTGGCCGCCTTCAGGGCAGGCGCACCCCGAGAGCAGGGCCAGCAGGCTCAGCGCGAGGAAGCGCTCGTAGGTCCGCATGGAGTCCTCCCAGGAGAGAGCATAGTGCGCGCGCGCAAGCCTGCAACGCCCGTCGCTCGCCGAGGGGCTGCGACGAAACTTCCTGACCTCTGGCCAGCGCCCCGCGTATCATCGGGGCGTGACAACCCGAGTCGTGGTCGAGAACCTGCGGGTCGAGGTCGGCGAGTCTGCCGACGTGCTCGACGCCCGCTTGCGCGCCAAGCTGAAGCTCGGCGCGCAGCACCCCGCGGGCTTCGAGGTCGTGCGACGCGCCCTCGACGCGCGACGCAAGGCCGACATCCACTGGGTCTACCACGTCGCCTGCGAGCTCCCCGCCGACGCGGGGCGGCGGCTCCTCGAGCGCGGGATCGCGCGGCTTCCCGGGGGCAAGGCCAAGGACCCCCTCGACCGCGCGATCCTCGAGGGGCTGACCCCGGGCGCGCGGAACCCGCAGGGTCGCCCGCTGGTGATCGGCTCGGGCCCAGCGGGGTTGTTCGCGGCCTGGCTGCTCGCGCGTGAGGGCTACGCGCCGGTCGTGATCGAGCGTGGCCCGCGGGTCGAGCACCGGGTGCGCAAGGTCAACGCCTTCGACCAGGGCGGTCCCCACGACCCCGAGGGGAACATCCTCTATGGCGAGGGCGGCGCCGGGACGTTCTCCGACGGCAAGCTGACCTTCCGCGGGCGGACGCCGCTGGTGGGGCTGGTGCACGAACTCTTGATCGCGAGCAAGGCCCCCGAAGAGATCCGCTATGCGGCCAAACCGCACGTGGGCACCGATCGGCTGCGGGCCGTGCTCGTGTTCTTCCGCCGCGAGCTCGAGCGCTTGGGGGCGGAGTTTCGCTTCGACGCCCGCGTCGACGACCTGCTCCTGGGCCCCGAGGGAGCGGTCTCAGGGGTCCGCCTGGCGGACGGGACCGAGCTCGCGAGCGGGGCCGTGGTGCTCGGGATCGGGCACTCGGCCCGCGACACCTACGCGATGCTCCGCGCGCGTGGGGTGGCCCTCGAATTCAAGCCCTTTCAGCTGGGGCTGCGCATCGAGCACCCCCAGGCCCTGATCGATCGCGCCCAGTTCGGTCGCTTGCACGACGAGCTCCCGAGCGCGGAGTACGTGCTGAATGACCGCAAGCGGGGGGTGTTTTCGTTTTGCATGTGCCCTGGAGGGACGCTCATGGCCTCGGTCAGCGAGGCCGAGCACCTGTGCAGCAACGGCATGAGCCGGCGCAAGCGCGACTCCGGCCTGGCCAACAGCGGGCTCGTGTTCACCGTGGGGCCCGAGGACGTGGGCGGCGGACGCGACCCCCTGGCGGGGATCGCCCTCCAGCGTCGACTCGAGGCGGCGGCGTTCCGCCTGGGGGGCGGGGACTACCGGCTCCCCGGCCAGCGGGTGCAGGACTTCCTCCGCGGGAAGGTCAGTCAAGGCGAGCTGACGAGCACCTACCCCCGCGGGCTCACCCCGGCCGACCTGCACGACGTGCTCCCCGCCGACGGTGCGCGCTCCATGCGCGAGAGCCTGCGGCTGTTCGAACGCAAGATCCCCGGCTACGGCGGGCCCGACGGGCTCCTGGTCGGGGTCGAGGCCCGGGGATCCTCACCGGTGCGGATCCCCCGGGCGCTCGAAGGCCGCGAATCGACCTCGACCCCTGGGCTCTACCCGGTGGGCGAGGGCGCCGGCTTCGCCGGAGGGATCATGAGCGCCGCGGTCGACGGCATGCGCTCGGCAGCGGCCCTGGTGCAGGCCTTCGCGCGACCCTGACCCGCAGGGATCCCACCGACTCTCCCCAGGCTCTTCACACTCGGGGCGACCCTCGACGCATTTGGCGCTCGGCGGGGGGCAACTCGACGCAGCTCCCGTAGCGGAAGGGGGATAGCGGGTGAGCGAATTCGCTCGCCTGGATTTCGGATCTCGCGCTAACTCCAGTGATTTCTTGTCAGAGGCGGTAGGTAGGGTAGCTAACAACCCACACACCCCACAATTTCCGGTGAGAAGCACAAGATTTAGTCAGGTATTGCCGATCAGCCTCGATGTAACGGGTCCGCAGAAGCGCACATGACCCCTGAGGAGCTGAACATGGCAGAAGGACGTCCAGTCGGGCAGCGGCTTGCAGGGCTCGGGAAGCCCATCAACCTGCGTGTGATCGCGCTCGGCCTCGACAACTTCAAGTCGTTCCGCAAGAAGACGCGAATTCCGCTGCGGGACGGCTTCAGCACGATCTCTGGGCCCAACGGCTCGGGGAAGTCGAACATCATCGACGCCCTGCAGTTCGTGCTCGGCACGGCCACGAGCCGGGGCATGCGCGCCGAGCGCCTGACCGACCTGATCTGCAACCAGGGCGGAAAGAACTCCGCGCGGGTATGGATCGAAATGGAGGGCACCTTCCCGCGCGCAGACGGGACCCTCGTCACCAAGCAGATCGAGGTGGCTCGCGTCGTGCGCCGCAGCCGCAGCGGGACCAACGCCCACTACGAGCTCGACGGCGACTCGATCCGTCTCACCGACCTGCACGACGTGCTGCGCAACCTCGGCTTCCCGACCAGCGGGCAGAACGTCGTCATGCAGGGTGACGTGATCCAGCTCGCGACCATGGGCGGGGTCAAGCGGCGCCAGGTGCTCGACGAGCTCGCAGGGACCAAGGAGTTCGACCGCCGGATCGGCGAGGCGCACCGCGAGCTCGAGGCCTCCGACCGCTGCACCGAGGACACGAAGCTGATCCTCAAGGAGCTGGGCTCGCGCCTCGGCCAGCTCAAGAAGGAGCGCGACCAGGCGCTCGCCTTCCAGACCCTCACCTCCCGCAAGGCCTCCCTCGAGGAGGACCTGACCGTGCTCGAGGTCACCGAGGCCGAGGTCAAGGTCGGCGCCAAGGCGCAGGAGATCGAGAGCGGGCAGAAGGCCGAGCGCGCGCTGAGCAAGCGCCGCGAGACCCTGACCCAGGCCCTCGAGGAGAAGCAGTCCGACCTGCGCGAGGTCGAGGCCGAGCTCGCCGCCAAGGGCGAGGGCGAGCGGATGCAGGCCGTGCGCGCGGTCGAGACCCTGCGCGCCAAGCTCGACGGCGCGGCCACGCGGAGCGCCGAGCTGGAGGCCACCCAGAAGGCGCGCGAGGCAGCGCTGCCCGAGGCCGAGGCCCAGGCCGCCAAGCACACCAAGACCCTCGCCGAGCTCGACCAGCGGGCCGCGGCCCTCGACGGCCAGGTCCGGGCCAAGGAGGGGGCGCACCAGGCCCTCGCCGGACGCATGGAGGCGGCGAGCGAGGCGCTCAGCTCCCAGAGCGCGGCCCAGCTCGACGCCGCCCAGCAGGGCCGCAAGCTGCGCGAGGAGCAGGAGCGCAAGCGGGTGCGCGAGCGCGAGCTGACCGAGCGCGACCGGACCCTGGCCGAGACGATCAGCCGCCTGGCCGCCGAGGAGCAACACCTCAGCGCCAGCCAAACCGAGGTCAGCGGACGCCTGGGCGAGGTCCGCGAGGCGAGCAAGGTCGCCGCCGAGACCTACCGCGCCCAGCGCGAGTCGACGGCCGAGACCACCGAGCGTCGGCGCAAGCTGCTGCAGAACCTCAACGCCATGCGCGCGGGCCTGGAGTCGGTGAGCGCCAAGGTCGGCAAGGCCGAGCGCGAGGTCGCGGTCGCCGAGGACCGGCGCACCCAGGCGCTGCTCATGAGCGGCGGCAAGGCGCTCGGCTTCCTGCGCACGAAGAAGCTCGACGGGATCCATGGACCGGTCAGCGACCTCGTGCGCTTCGAGACCGAGACCGCGCTCGCGATCGAGGCCGCGGCCGGCGGACGGCTGAACTGGGTCGTCACCGACGACGAGCACGTCGCCAAGCGCGGGATCGAGCTCCTGCGCCAGAGCCGGGTCGGTCGCCTGAGCTTCGCGCCGCTGACCAAGACCCGCGGGCCCAAGCTGGAGGGGCAGGCGCCCCGCGGCGCCGCGATCCTCGGGTTCGCCCTCGACCTGGTGGAGTACGACCCCTGCTACGAGGAGGTGATGCGCTCGGTCTTCGGGAACACCCTCGTGGTGCGGACCCTGCAGGACGGCTTGCCCCTGATCGGGCGCTACCGCATGGTGACCCTCGAGGGGGACATCCTCGAGCGGCACGGGATCATGAGCGGCGGCGCGGCCTCGCGCTCGAGCCGCTCGCTGCTCGCCGCGGCGACCGCCGGCGAAGAGGTCGAGGCCAAGAAGCAGGCCTTCTACGAGCTCGAGCGTCAGCAGAGCGCCGCCCGCGGCGCGCTGCGTGAGGCCGAGAAGGCCTACGAGGCCGCGAGCCAGGAGTTGGCCCAGGCCTCCACCAAGCTGGCCGAGGCCGAGGCCAAGAGCGCCTCGCTCAACGGCGAGCTGCGCCGGCTCGAGGAGCAAGGGGGGAGCCCCGCCAAGCGGCTGGGCGAGCTCGCGGAAGAGCTCGCCGCCCAGCGCGCGGAGGCGCAAGCGGTGTCTCAGGAGCTGGAGCAGGTGCGCGCGGCCTTGCAGGCGGAGTCCTCCCAGCTCAGCTCCCTCGACGACACCGGGGCGTCTTCGGCGTTCGAGGCCCTGACCCGCGAAGCGAAGCAGCTCGAGACCGAGATGCGCGCGATCGAGGTCGAGCTGGCCGCCTTGCGCACCCAGCACGCCGAAGTGCGCGCCGAGCGCCGCGCGGTCGAGGAGCGCCTGGCCAGCGCCGAGGCCGGCCTCGTCCAGGCCCGGAGCGAGCTCGAGGCCCTCGGGGTCGAGCGCGCGCGACTCGAGGAGGAGCGCGAAGCCATGCGCGCCGAGCTCAGCGCGCGCGAAGGCGAGCTCAAGGCGCTCAGCGGAGAGCTGCTCGCGCTGGCGCAGCGCCGAGACGCCGCGCGGGAAGCCGCGCAGGCCGCCCGCGACGCCGTCACCCAGGCCGACCACGAGCTGCGCAGCCTGCGCGAGAGCCTCGAGGGGCTGCAGGTCGAGTTGACCGAGCTGCGCGAGCGGGCGACCGCGCTCCGCGCCGCCGCCGAGGCACGCGAGATCGAGGTGCCGGGCCCAGAGGAGGCGCCGCCAGACCTGGGCAAGGAACGCAAGCGCCTCGAAGACACCCTGGGCAAGATCGTGCGCGAGCTCGACGGCATGGGCCCGGTGAACCAGCTCGCGATCGAGCAGTTCGACGAGGCCGAGTCGCGGCACGGAGAGCTCGAGGAGAAGATCAACTCCCTCGACGAGGAGAAGACCCAGATTCGCACCCGGATCGTGGGCCTCGAGGGCAAGAAGAAGGTCGCCTTCCTCCACGCCTTCGCGCTGGTCTCCGAGGCCTTCTCGCGCACCTTCGCCGAGCTTGCCCGCGGAGAGGGCCGTCTGCGGCTCGAAGACCCCAAGGACCCCTTCGCGGGGGGCTTGATCATCGAGGCGCGCCCGCGCGGGAAGAAGCTCTCCAAGCTCGAGATCATGTCGGGCGGGGAGAAGACGCTGACCTCCCTGGCCTTCATCTTCGCGCTGCAGGAGGTCAACCCCGCGCCGTTCTTCGTCTTCGACGAGGTCGACGCGGCCCTCGACGGGGTCAACACCGACGTGCTCTCCGAGGCGATCGCGCGCCGAGGCAGCGACCGGCAATACCTCGTGATCAGCCACCACCGGGTCATGCTCGACAAGTCGAACCAGACCCTCGGCGTCACCATGCGCAAGGGTCACGGAACCCAGGTCACCGGCGTGACCATGGACGAAGCCGACGCGGAGAACGAGCTGGCCGAGGCGGGGGCGTCGTCATGAGCGACCGCGACCACAGCAGCATGATCGAGTCCGCCGACGCCACCGTCGGGCCCCCGGCCCGCCCGCTCTCGGACAGCGCCGCCCACAAGCTCGAGGCCGAGGTCAACGCGCAGGTCTTCGCTCCGGACAGCGACCCGGGCCTGGGGCTGCTGCTCGAGATGGCCAAGGCCGGGGACTACGACCCCTGGGACGTGGACATCGTGGCCCTCACCGACCGCTACCTGGCGGCCATGGACGAGCAGCTCGACGCCCAGGACCTGGGCCTCGTCGGGCGCATGATCTTCTATGCCGCGGCGCTGATTCACCTCAAGGCCCAGGCCCTCGCGGAGCGCGAGGCCCAGCGCGAGGCCCAGCGCCTCGCCGACGCCGCGGCCTTCGACGACGCGCTGCTCGACGACGGGTTCGACTTCGGCGAGGGCGGGCGGCTGCGCCCCGACGACCTGCCCCTGGTCTACCCCGACTTCATGACCGACGGAGACCTGCGGGGGATCACCCTCGCGCCGCGGGAGCGGACCCCGCGCAAGCGTGGGCTGACCCTGGTCGACCTGATCGTGGCCCTGCGCTCCTACGACGAGCGGATCGCCGAGCGCGAGGCCGCCCTCGAAGACGAGCCGCTCTTCGACGGCGAGATCGCCTTCGAGGAGTGCGTCGGCGGCGCGCACCAGGACGACCTCGACCGCGACCTGGTCGAGGTCCGGGAGCAGCTCTGGGAGCAGCTCCCGGAGGACGGTCACGTGACCCTCGACTCGCTGGTGACCGAGGCGCGCCCCCGCGGCGCGGCTTACCTCGCGCTGCTGTTCCTCGCCCAGGACGAGGAGGTCGTGCTCAAGCAGACCGCCTTCTACGGCGAGCTGCGGATCGTGCGCGGGCCGTATTTCGGCGAGGTGCGCGCGGGCGTGCGCTGGGACGACGACCCCGCCGATCTGATCGTCGAGAGCGAAGACGACGCCGACGCCCCCGAGCTCGAGGAGGACCTCGACGGGGAGCCCGAGGTCGACGGAGCTCGGGAACACGAGGAACACGACGGCGCGCCTGAGGCCCAGGACGAGGAAGCGCTCCTCGCCGCGGACCAGGCAGACGTGAGCGGCGTGGACACCGAGGAGGTGCGCGGTGATTGATCCCGCAAGCGAACCCCAGCCCGAGGAGGCGCCCGAGGCGTCGCCCTCCGACCCCGCCGACGAGGCCGCGGTGGCCACCGCCGGGGAGGACGAGGACGAGGAAGGGGAAGGGGACGACGGGGAGGCGCTGCTGGCCGAGGTCGTCGAGGCCGCGCCGACCGGCCTGGGCATGCTGCTGGAGAGCGCCTCGCGCTCGCGTTCGCTGCTCGACGGGGTCGTCACCGACCTGCGCCGCAGCGAGCGGAAGCTCGAGCAGTCCCTGGAGGCGCTCTTGGTCTCCACCCGGGTGCCGCTGACCGCCGACGACATCGCGCTCAAGCTCGGGCTGCCCGTCGACGAGGTCCACGCGGGGATCGAGCGCCTGCGCGCGGCCCTCGACGGACGGGCCCTGGGCCTGTTCCCGCGCGAGAAGAACGGTCAGCGCGCCTACGTCGTCGACGTGCGCGCGGCCTACCGCCCGGACGTGGCCAGCGTCGCCCCGCCGCTGCTCAAGCCGCTGGTCACCGAGACCCTGGCCTTGATCGCGATCAACCAACCGATCGCTCAGGCGCGCCTGGTTCGCGAGCGCGGCTCGACGGTCTACGAGCACGTCAAAGAGCTGCTCGAGCGAGGCCTCGTGCAGCGCGGGAAGCAGGGGCGGAGCTACACCCTGCGCACCACCGACGCCTTCGCGGCGGAGTTCGGCCTGCCCAACGACCCCGACTTGATCCGTCAAGCCCTGGCCCGCGCCGCGGGCGCGCTCGGCGACCCCGGGGTGATCGGCAGCCAGCGACTGCACTTCGACGCCGAAGGCGCCCCCGACGCGCTGGTCCTCGAGGCCAACCGGATCGCCGAGGAGCTCGGGCCGCCGCCGCCGGAGCTGCTCGCGCCGCTCTTGGGGACGGGCGAGGAGGGCGACGCCGCCCCCGCGACCCCGAGCGCCGCGCCGCAGGCGCGCCAGGAGCTCCCCGACCTCGGCCCGCTGCCTCGGCTCGACGACTGCGTGATCTCGGGTGGCGAGGCGCCGAGCGCGCGCGTCGCCGAACCCAGCGAACCCGAACCCACCCGCGGCCCCGCCGCAGCACCCCAGGAGGCACCGATGGCCGAAGCGCCCAGCCCGACCCCCGAATCATCCGTCACCGAGAGCTCGCCCCCCCGCGCGGACAGCTCGCGCCTGGAGCGCCTGCTCTCGCTCACCGACGACCAGGAGACGACCCTCGACGACTGGTAGCGGACTCGGCAGCGCTCGCTGCCAGGCCCGCCGCGCCTGAAGCGCGGCGGGTCGCTTCTTGCCCGTCCTCTGAGAAAGTTGGCTGCTCGTGGCTGAAGTGCGCTCTCCCCAGACCCTGTTGCGCTTGATCGAGGAGTCTGGCGCCGCCTTCGCGGTGGTCGAGGACGCGGTGGAGACCCTGCGCCTGCAGGTCGGGGACCTGGCGCCCGGCGACCCGGACGCGGTCGCGATCTTGCGCCACCACCTGCTCGCGATCGGCAGCCCGTCCGACGTCGCGAAATACTTCTCGCTCGAGCTCCTGACCCGGCTCGCGCCAGAGCGCGCGGACGCGACCTTCCTCGAGGTCGTCGAGCAGCTGGCGCGCTCGCCGATCCAACCCGACCGGACCTACCCCGTCGAGCGGGCCATGATCCGCCAGCTCGGTGAGCGCGAGGTGACCGAGGCCTTGCCTGCGTTGGCGGTGCTCGCCGCGCGCGAGGTCTATCCGCTGTCGCGCAGCGCGGCCCGCGCCGTCGCCAAGATCGTAGGCTCGACGGACCAGGACGTGATCACCGACCGCCTCAAGCGCGACGACCTGCCCGAGGCCAGCCGCCCGCAGGAGCTCAGCGCCGGGGTCAACCGCGCGCTGTGGCCGAGCCGTAAGTCTTCCAGCGCGCGCTCGAGCCAGGAGCGTCGGCGCAAGATCACCCAAGAGAACGCCGAGTCGCCGCCCGACAGCTCCCAGACCTGCCTGCGCCCCGAGAGCAAGGCGGTTCGGCAGCGCCGCCTGCGCGCGGTGCTCCTCGGCGCCGGGCGAGACCCCAGCCGCTGCGGCAACTGCGGCCAGGCAGGGCGCACCGAGATCGGGCACCTGCTCCCGCCGAACCACGGCGGCAGCGACCGCCCGGGGAACCTGTTCTCGCTCTGTGGCCCGTGCAGGCGGCGCCTGCCGCGGGGGCGGCGCGAGGGCTTCGAGGAGCACGCGGTGGCC
>JAGQRJ010000186.1 GCA_020425635.1 Planctomycetota bacterium
CTCGGCGTGTTCCCAGGGGGCCTCTCCGAGGCCCCCTCGCCCTCGCAGCGTTGCTGCGAGGGCTCACCCCCAACGGGCCGCAGGCGCTGGTCTTGGTCTCGGCTTCGGCCTCGGTCTCGGCTTCGGCCTCGGTCTCGGTCTCGGTCTCGGTCTCCACCGCGGTAGGATCGGCCGTCCATGTGCGGCTTCGTCCTGATCCTCAACCGCGACCCCGGCGCGCCGGTCGACCGCGCGCGCCTCGAGCGCATGACGCGGACCCTGGCCCACCGCGGGCCCGACGCCGAGGCGGTGTGGACGCGAGGCCCCGTGGGGATCGGGTTCCGGCGCCTGGCGGTCCAAGACGTGTCTCCCGCGGGCATGCAGCCCAAGGTGCTCCCCGACGGGCGGGCGCTCGCCTTCAACGGAGAGCTCTACAACTTCGGCGCGCTGCGCGCGGAGCTGCTGCGTGAGGGGGCGGCGCTCGCGAGCCACGGCGACACCGAGGTCCTGCTGCAGCTCCTCGCGCGCGAGGGCGTCGACGCCGCGCTGCGGCGGATCGAGGGCATGTATGCCTTCGCCTGGTGGGAGCCCGAGGCTGGGCGCCTGACCCTCGTCCGCGACCGCTGGGGGCAGAAGCCGCTCTACGTGTGGCGCGGACCCGAGCGCGTGGTGGTCGCCTCGGAGCTGAAGGCGATCGCCGAGGACCCCGGGCTCGCGCGCGACCTCGACCCCGAGGCGCTCGAGGCCTTCCTCGCCTTCGGCACGATCCCCGAGCCGCTGTGCGCCCTGCGCGGGGTCGAGAAGCTGCCGCCTGGGAGCCTGCTCGAGCTCGACCGCTTCGGGTTCGTGACTCGCCGCGCGCGCACCTGGGAGCCGCGCGACTTCCTGCCCGCGCCCGAGCACGAGCTGCCCCTCGCCGACGCCGCCCGCGACCTGCGCGCGGCCCTGGAGTCCGCGATCGAGCGCCAGCTGGTGGCCGACGTCGAGGTCGGGGCGTTCCTCTCGGGCGGGCTCGACTCCGGGGTCGTGACGGCCCTCGCCGCGGGGGTTCGCCGGCGCCAGGGAGCCCCGCCGCTCAAGACCTTCACGGTCAGCTTCCGCGGGTCGCCCCTCGACGAGGCCGACCTCGCCGCCGAGACCGCGGCCCACGTGGGGACCTTGCACCGCCGGATCGACGTGACCCCCGACCTCGCGAGCGACCTCGCGCAGATCGCCTGGCACCTCGACGAACCCTTCGGGGTCGCCTCGGCCGCCGCGACCTTCTACCTCGCGCGCGCGGCGAAGCAGGAGGTGACCGTCGCCCTCTCTGGCGACGGCGCCGACGAGCTCCTGGGCGGCTACCCCTGGCGCCACGGCTGGCTGGCCCCCAACCAACTCCTGGCCCTCGCCCCCGACTGGGTCCACGCCCTCGCGCGCGCGTGGCCCGACGAAGCGGGGCTCGACCTCGGCGGCGCCGACGGCGGCGGCGAACCCGGCCTGTGGGGTCGAGCCCGGACCTGGTGGGGCGCCCTGGCCCGGCCCGACGGCGCCGTGTTCGCCGACCTGGTCCGGGTCTTCCGCCGCGCCGACGCCTCGCGCTTGCTGGCGGTCGCGCCCCACGGCGAGCCGACCGCGGGCCTCGAGCGCGCCTACCGCGAGCCGCACCTCGCGGACTCGGTGACCCGCGCCCTCTACGCCGAGTCGCGCACGACCCTCTCCCACGAAATGCTCGCCAAGGTCGACCGCATGAGCATGGCCTCCGGGCTCGAGGTCCGCGTGCCGTTCCTCGACGAGCGGGTCTCCGAGCTGGCCCTCGGGCTGCCCACCGCCACCAAGGTCGGATTGCGGGAGGGCAAGCGCGTGGTGCGCAGCCTGGCCCAGGACCTCTTGCCTGCGGCCGTCACGGGCGGCCCCAAGCGCGGGTTCACGGTCCCGGTCGGGGCCTGGTTGCGGGCTGCCCCGCTCCAGGGCTTCGCGCGCGAGGCCCTCGCCCGCCTCGACCGCCGGCGCTTCATGGCCCCCGGCGCGGCGACCGCGCTCCTGGAGCGCCACCTGGCCGGTCCGGTCGACCGGGGAGCGCAGGTCTACGCGCTGCTCGCCCTCGAGGCGTGGTGCGCGCGCTTCGGCGTCGCGTAGCGCCTGCAATCCGTCGCCCCGGCAGCGTTGCCCTCAGCCGCGTAGCCCCTTATGCTCGACCTTCGGCCCACGAGCGAGTATCCATGCCGATCAAGTTCGCCTGTCCAGAGTGTTCGTCCGCCTACAAGGTGCCGGAGAAGTACGCCGGCAAGCGGATCCGTTGCAAGAAGTGCGAAGCCAAGATCCGAGTCCCCTCGGAGACGGTGGCCAGCCTGCCTTCGCAGCGGACCCAGGCGGTCTCCAAGCGCAACGTCCTCGACAGCAAACGCCTCAGCGGCGGCGGCTCGAGCAGCAAGCGCTCGAGCAGCACCAGCAGCAAGTCGAGCGCCTCGGGCCGCAGCAGCCGCACCTCGGGCCGCAGCGGGCGCACCTCGACGCGCAGCGCGACCTCGGCCCGCAGCTCCGCCTCCAGCGGAGGGCGCTCCAAGACCGGGACCCAGCGCTTCGAGCCCGTCGACCTGTTCTCGGGCAACAAGGCCAAGAAGTTCCAGCGCAAGAAGGAGCGCGAGGAGCCGCTGCCCACCGGTGAGGGCCGCCTGACCTTCTTCGAGGACGAGAAGCCGCGCAAGAACTTCAAGGTCGGCAGCAAGGGCGCCCTGATCGGGCGCGGCGGCAAGAGCACGATCAAGCTGCCCAGCGAGAGCGTGAGCAGCGAGCACATGCGCCTCGAGTTCAAGCTCGGGAGCTTCATCGCCACCGACCTCCGCAGCACCAACGGGCTCAAGGTCAACGGCAAGGTCGTCCGCCGGACCTCGCTCAAGGACGGCGACATCATTCAGCTCGGCGAGGCCGTCCTCCGCCTCGACTGCTAGCCCCGAGCCTCGACCCCTGAGCCTCTGCCCGCTCCTTGCGCCGGGCGCAGTGCATTGCCATGCTCAGACATGCGAGTTCATCCGACACGTGGGCTGACCCTGGTCGAGTTGGTGATCACCACCGGGATCCTGGTCTCCGGGATCCTGATGGTCACGAGCCTGATCATCTCCAGCCAACGCTTGACCATGCTCTCCAGCCAACGCAGCGAGGCCCGAGACGCGCTGCACGCCCGCCTCGGTCGGCTTCGCGCCGAGTTCCGTGACGCCGCCCCGAGCGCGACCCAGTTCGAGCGGATCCTCGCGCAGAACGGGGCGACCGAGAACGTGACCCTCAGCAGCCACCCCCTCCCGGCGCTGATCACGATCGAGACCTTCCCCGGAGTGACCCCCAACACCGCCGACGAGGGGGCCACCAACGCCGGCCTCGCGTCGCTCGGGATCACGAACGTCGACCTCGACGCCAACGGCTCGAGCGCCGACGGCGAGATCCCCACCGACGAGCTGCGGATCCTGGGCGTCCGCATTCGGATCGAGTGGCGCGCGGCCGATTGGCGCCCGGGCGAGCCCCTGCAGGTCCAAGAGCTGGGCGCCCTCCTCTACTGAACGGTGAGACCAAGCATGACGAATCCTGAGCTCGCGTCCACTGAACCCAACCAACCCGGCCCGGCCGACTCCGAGCGAGGCACCGCGCTCCTGGTGTCCTTGATCCTGATCTCGCTCCTGGTGATCGTCGGCGGCGCCGTCGCCCTCGCGTCGCAGACCCAGAGCGCCTACTCCCTCGACGCCGAGCGCCGCTCCATGGCGCTCGTGATCGCCGACAACGGGATCGCCAAGGCCAAGGTCCGCTTGCTCGAAGATCTGGCGAGCGGCACCGACGCCTACGTCCTCACGACCCCGTCGGACGCGACCCCGGTCCAGACCTTCACCGAAGACCAGGCGAGCGTCGAGGTCTACCACGTGCTGACCGTGGGCTCGCGGCTCAGCTTTCGCATTCGTTCCCGGGGCACCTTCAGCACCGAAGGCCGCACCGTGGAGATCCTGATCAGCGGCACGCGCAACACCACGCCCTCCCAAGGCCCCGGGCTGGCGGCCGTGCTCACCAACGGCGACATCGACGTCACCGGAAACATTCTGATCGACGGGCAGGACCACTACGCCGACGGCACGTCGGGCGGCGCCGGGGTCAACGTCGACGGGGTGAAGGTGGTCGACGGCACGCTCAGCTGGACCGGAAACCCCACCGTGGGCGGAAACAGCACCTCGCCCAACCGGCTCGACGCCGGAGACGAAGGCAGCACCTTCACCAACAACGACACCACCTTCGACCTGGAGAGCATCGCGAGCGGGAACCCGGTCGACGACACCGACGGCGACGACGACGACGGCGACGGCTGGACGGACGAAGACGGCTTCCCGGGCACCGTGGGCGAGTTCGTCGGGCAGCCCGACGAGATCGGGCTGCGCACCCGCGCCCAGAACGACGGCACCTACTTCACCAACAAGGGCGACTACGACGCCTGGCTGGGCAGCACGACCCCCGCCGAACGCGGCGGGAAGGTGATCTACCTCGAGGTCCCCGTGGGTTCGACCCTCGGGCTGTTCAAGCTGCCCAACAACCCGCCGCCCGCCGAGCCCTCGATCGTGATCGTGCAAGCCGCCCCCGCGGTGCCGGGGACGCCCCCGGTGCACTCGGTGGAGGTCGGCCCGGTCCACGTCATGCCCGAGGGCGCGCGCCAATTCCAGGGGCTGTTCATGACCGACGTGGTCAAGAACACCAACGGCAACGGGACGATCGTCGGGGCGGTGGTCAGCTTCGGCGACCAGACCGGCGCCAAGAAGCCGCACTTCGGCAACGGCGGCGCGGACATCCTCTTCTCCTCCGAGGTGCTCGCGAACCTCCCCGGCGTGGACAACTCCGGGGAGTTCTTGCAGGACACGGAGACCTGGCGCGAGGTGCGATGACCGCCCGCGCGCTCCTGCTCCTGCTCCTCCTCGCGGCCTCGACCGCCCTCGCCGAGACCAACCGGCTGGTGCAAGACCTCGCGGGCGGCGCCCCCGTGGACCCCGAGCTCGTGGAGCGAACCCAGGCGTCTGCCGAGGATCGCGCGCGCTACTTCGCGGCCCTGGGCGAGCTCAGCGCCGCGGACGCGACCAAGGTCTTGCGCCGGCTGGCCGCGGTCGACACCCCGGCGGCGCGCGGGCTGCTCGCTCAGTCGGGCTACCAGGCCGCGCGCTCGACCCGGCTCGCCGCGATCGAGGTCCTCCCCGAGGCTTTGGGCACGGAGGCCGCGGATCCACTGCTCAAGCTCAGCCGAGCCACCGAGTTCGAGATCTCGGAGGCCGCGATCCTGGCCCTCGGCTACCTCAAGGCCCGCAAGGCCTGGCACACCTTGCTCACGCGGCTGCAGTGGGAGCTGCGCAACGAGCAAGACGGCACGTCCTCGCCCCCCAAGTCCGGCGCGATCGTCAAGGCGCTGGCGACCCTCCTGGGAGACCTCCAGGAGCCCGCCCTGCTCGGGACCCTGCTCGACGCGATCCCGGGGCTCGACCGCGACTACGAGCGCGAGGGCGCCTGCCTGCTCAAGGTGATCGCCGACAGCAAGAGCCCCCTCGGCGTCCCGGTCTTGCTCGCGGTGCTCAACGACCCCCCGCGCAAGGACATGCGGAACTCGATCCTCGAGTTTCGCTGGGACCCCGAGACCTCCCGAGCGCTGGAGCGGGCCTTCGGAGAAGACGGCGGCTCCCTGCTCGAGGTCCGTCCGCTCCCTGCTGAGTGGAAAGCCCTCGCGGCGCAGGGCCTCGGGCAAGCGGGCTCCGCGCGCGCGTTCCCGTTCCTGCTGCGCGCGCTGAAGCACCGCGACCCTGCGGTCCGCCTCGCCGCGCTGCGCGCGCTCTCACCCTGCATGCTCAGCCCGCGCGATCCGCAAGCCATGCACGAAGCCCTCGACGCGGTGATCCCGCTCTTGACCGACGCCACGCACCCCGTGCGCAACTACGCTTGGCGCTGGTTGAAGCGCGAGACCAAGCAAGAGCTCCCCCTCTCATACCCTGCCTGGAGGCGCTGGAACCTGCGCCGCAACGCCAAGACCCTCGCGGAGGAACAATGAAGCGCCGCGCCCTGACCTTGATCGAGATCATGGTCTCTACCGCGCTCCTGGGGATCCTCGTGGGCCTCGCGGTCACGGCCATGAGCAACGCCGCCGAGCCCCTCGCCCGCACCAGCGCCCGCTCCGACCTCACCGTCCAGGCGGTCGCCGCGCTCAACCGCATGGTGGTCGAGCTCGAGGGAGGCGTCTACGGCTCCACGACCCAAGTGATCGGTGACTACGACCAGGCCCTGGGCGTGATCACCCTCGACCCGACCGACGACGGCGAGCTGAACGCAGACCTGATCGACAACGACGTCGACGGCTTCACCGACGAGGAGGAGCGCTGGGGGCGCGCGATCACGGTCCAACGGATCGTCGCCTTCGACCCGGCGACGGCCCTGCCGATCCTCGACACACCCACGATCTACGCGTTCCTCCCCGACGAAGCGCAGAACGGGCTCGACGACGATCGGGACGGGCGGGTCGACGAGCTGCAGCTGGTGCGGATCCAAGACACCCGCAGCGTGGTCTTCCTCCGCGACGTGCGCAACGAGGGGCCGATCGTGGGCAACGGCGTCGCCCCGTCGCCCTACTTCCGCCTGGTCAGCCCCTCGTACCTCGAGATCAGCTTCAGCATGGAGCGCCGGGTGGGCTACGACGCGCGCGCCAACCGCTTCGAAATGACGCGCCTCGACTTCAGGCACACCTTGAACCTGCGCAACCTGAACCAGTAGCAGGCGGTCCGCGTTGGCCCCGCGCCTGCAGGAGGAAGCCGAAGAACGCGGGAGCGCGCTCCTGCTGGCGTTGATCCTGCTCGCGCTCCTCGGCCTGGTCGGCGCGGAGGTCCTGCGCGCCTCGCGCGCCGTCGCGCTCCGCGCCGAGCACGACCCCCGCGGGGCGACCCTCGCCGCCGACACCGCGCTGGCCAAGGCCAAGGTCGCCCTGCTCGCCGCGCCCGACGAGGCCTGGAGCATGGCCCCCAACAGCGCTCGACTGCTGCTCGAGGAAGACGGCGCGCAGGTCATGCTGACCTGCCTGTCCCAGACCCCACCGGGCCCCGTGTTCCTGCTGGAGGCGACCGCGCCTCCTGTCACCCTGCGCGCCTGGGTCCGCCTGAGCGCGCGCGCGGCCCCCCTGCCGGGCCCCGCGCTGGCGGCGCTGCTCAGCAACGGCGACGTGCGCCTGACAGGAAACGTGTCGGTCGACGGGCGCGACCACGCCAGCGACGGCCAGCTCACCGGCGACGCTGGGGTGCTGGGCGTGCTCGCGGGGGGCTCGATCGACGTCGAGGGCAGCGCTCAGGTCGGCGGCGTCGGGCTGGCCCCCTCCCACCCAGGCGCGCCCGGCGCCCTCGACCCCGGCTCGACCCTCTGGACCGAGCCCGACCCCCGCGACGGCCTCGACGACGACGGCGACGGCCTGATCGACGAGGCGGGCCCCCCCGCCGACGCCGACGCCGTGCTCCTGCGCCCCGCCGGGACCTTGCGCGCGCTCGCGCAAGGCTCGGGCACCTTCTTCACGTCCCTCGCGGACTACGAGGCCTGGCGCGCCGCGAGCAACCCTCAGACCGCGGGGGGCAAGGTCGTGTTCCTCGAGCTCCCGCCGACGGTGAGCCGGGTCGCGCTGACCCTCCCCGACAACGCCGTCCTCGACCGCAGGGCTGCGCCGCGCTTCCCGGCCCCCGAGCCCTCGATCGTGGTCGCGACCCGGGTCGGCGGCGGCCTGGAGGTCGGGCCGCTGCACGCGCCCGAAGGCTTCCAGGGCGTCGCGGTGCTCGATCGCTTGCGCAACGCCAACGGCACCGGCTCGGTGATCGGCATGCTCGTCGCCCTCGACGGCGGATCGCACACCCTCGGCAACGGCGCGCTGCGGGTCCTGTTCTCGGCGGAGGTGCTCGCCTCCCTCCCCGGCGACTCGCGGCTGGAGCTCGCGTTCCTCTTTTGGACGCAGCGCTGAGCGCCCGCGCGTGGGCTCAGCCCCGCATGCGCAGGGCGAGCAGGTTCAAGAACTCGGTCCGCGTCTTGGAGTCGCTCTTGAAGTGTCCGAGCATGCACGAGGTCGTCGTCGACGAGTTCTGCTTCTGCACGCCGCGCATCATCATGCAGAAGTGCCGCGCCTCGATCACCACCGCGACCCCCCGCGGGGCGATCGCGTCGTCGATCGCCTGGGCGACCTCGGTCGTCAGCCGCTCTTGCACCTGCAGCCGGCGCGCGAACATGTCGACGATCCGCGGGACCTTGCTCAGCCCGAGGATCTTGCCGTCGGGGAGGTAGGCCACGTGGGCCTTGCCGAAGAAGGGCAGCATGTGGTGCTCGCACAGGCTGTAGAGCTCGATGTCGGTGACGATCACCATCTCGTCGCAGCGCTCTTCGAACACCGCCTGATTCAGCACGTCGGAGAGCTTGCGCGGGTAGCCCGAGGTGAGGAACTCCAGGCTCTTGGCCACCCGCAGCGGGGTGCGCTCGAGGCCCTCCCGCGCGGGGTCCTCGCCGAGGAGCTCGAGCTGCTCGCGCACCAGGGCTTGAAATCGGTCGTGCTGGGCGGGGTCCACGCTGCCTCCTGCGCGCGAATCCTACGGGCTCACCGCGCTCAGCGCACGGGTGGCGTCTCGGGCGCCTTCTTGCGCCCCCAACCTCCGCGGCGACTTGCCAGGACGTAGCGCCCCACAGAGAATGCTCGGTAGGGTGAGGACTCCCTCAACCCCAGGAGGTCGAGCACTTTGGAGCGGTCGCAATTCCTGCCCTCGAGCCGCATGCGCCTCGGCGAGTTGGTGGTGTGGGACTGCGTCCTGGCCTTCTTCGTGGTCGGGCTCCTGGTCGCCGACAGCGTGCTCGCGCCTGCGACCGCCGCCGGCAAGCCCGCCGAGGCTCAGCCGCAGAGCGCACAGCCCAGCAGCGAGACGCCCCCCAAGACCGGGCGCACCAACGACGCGCAGCCCAAGGACGCCGCCGACTCCGCCGCCTCGGGCCGCCGACGCTCGACGCGCCGGCGCCGCGGACGGGTCGTGCGCGAGTCGGCGCCCGACGCTGGGCGCCTCCAGGCGCTGACCAAGGAGGCGCTCGACTGCGACACCGGCGCCGCCGCGCTGGCGGTGCTGGCCCGCGCCGAGGACCTCGCCGGCGACCCCGACTACCCCCCGTTTCGCGCGCAGGTCCTCGAACACGTCACCCGCCTGGACGCGCTCCCCGCGCTCCTGCCCTACGCGCAGCACCTGGCAGACCTCCGCGACGCCGACGCCCTGCGCGCGCTCGCCGCGACCCTGCCCGTGGAGGCCCGAGCCGGGCTCGACGCGGAGCTCGCCCTCGCTCGACGCGCAGCCCCAGAGGCCGCCCGGGTCAAGACCTTTCGCCCCGGGTGGCGCGAGCGCGCGGGCACGCACGCCAAGCTCTCCAGCGACCTCGACGACGGCCTGGCGCGCGACCTGCTCGCCGCCCTCGACGCCGTGGGCGAGCTCGCGGGGCGAATCGGCGGACCCAAGAGCCCGCCCGCGACCTTCACGCTCGAGGTCGACGCCGGGGCCCCGCTCCCCCAACCCGGCACGATCCGCCGCACCGACGAGACCCCCGAGGCCCTCCTCGACCGCGCGCGCTGGGCCTTCGCGGCCCACCTCGTGCAGGGCTGGAAGGTCCCGGCGCCGCTGAGCGCAGGGGTCACCGCGTTCCTGGCCGGCAGCCAGGATCCGCGGGGGACCCCCACCCCCCGCGCCCAGCGCTGGGAGCGCCTGCTCTATGCCCGCGGCCTCAGCGGCGACGGCGAAGCGGTGCTCGAGGTCCAGGCGGGCTCTCGCGACTGGGTGCTGACCTGGGGCTGGGTCCGCTTCGCCGCCCTCGACGACTCCGCGCGCGAGTCGCGCGCAGCCCTCACCGAGAGCCTCACCCACGCCACCCCCCTCAGCACTTGGGACGCGGGGCGTGCCGCCGAAGCCGAGCAGCGCTGGGTCACCTTCCTGGGGTCTCCATGATTCGCGCGCTGAACCTGCTGCTCCTCCTCGCGTGCGCCGCGGCGCCCTGCTGGGCACAATCCGACGTGTTCTGGGACGACCCGAGCCTGGAGGACGCCGTCCGCGACGCCGACCTCGTGGTCCTCGCCCAGGCCAAAGAGGTCGGCCCGCACGAGGTGCGCTACGAGGTGCTGCGCACCCTCAAGGGGCCCGAGCGCAAGGGCGCGACCCTCCGGGTCCAGGGGCTGTTCCACCCCGACCTCGCCGACGGTCCGCCCTCTCAGCCGGAGGAGCGCGCGTTCTTGATCCTGCGCGGCGAGGCCAGCGGCGACAGCTTCCTCGTGCCCACTCCGACCTTCGGCCGCTTCCCGATCCGCCGCTTCGGCGCGAGCGAGCTCGCCGTCGCCTGCCTCGGCGACACCTTCGTGCGCCTGCCCCTCGACCCCGAGCTCTACGCCCAGTTCCTCTCCGGGCTCGCGGCCGGCCAGTCGACCAAGCTGATCACCGCCGCGCGCGAAGCGCTGCAGGCCCAGCTCGAGGCCGAGCCCCTCGACAGCACCGCGCTCTACGTCAACCTGCGCCTGCTCGCCTGCTTCGGCGCGGCCGGAGACGAGCCGCTCTTGATCAAGCTCCTCGACCGCGCCGCCCTCGGCGCCCCCGACCGCTACCGACTGCGCATGGCGGCCGCCCAGGCCCTGGGAGCCCTGCGAGGCCCTCGCGCGGCCTCGGTGCTCTCGGCGCTGGCCCTCGACGACGAGGTGCCCGCGGTGCAGACCACCGCGATCCGCGCGCTCGAGCGCCTGGTCTCCAAGCTCGACGCCGAGGCGCGCAAGGCCGCGCTCGCGCCCCTGATCGAGCTCGCGCAGACCGCCAAGAGCGAGGCCACCGTGTTCTCGGGGGCGGAGGACCCGCGGCGCAACGTGCTCCCCTCGCCGCTGAGCGCGGCGCTGCTCGCCCTCGCGCTGCACGCGCCCGCTGAGGGCACCCGGGCCGCCCTCGCGGCCCTCGAGCGCGCCGACGCCGACGCCGTGGGCAGCGGGCTCGTGTTCTTCCAGGTCCTCGGCGACCGCGACGCGCAGGCCGTGCCCCTGGCCGAGATCGCGAGCCGCATGCGCCCCGCCGACCACGAGGACGTCGACCTCAACCTGCTCTTCGCGCGCACGCTGCGCATGCTCACTGGAGAAGACCTCGGCCCCAGCCGCGACGCGTGGCTGACGAAGCTCGGCGCACCAGGGGGTGAGCCGCGGTGAGCCCCGAACGCGCGAGCCGTCGCCTCTCCCGGCGACACCCGGATATCGAGGTCGCTCGGCTCCTGGTCAAGCACGGGCTGCTCGAGAAGTCCCAGGCCGTGGTCGCGCTCAAGGAGCAGAAGCGCCGCGCCAAGGAGACCAAGCCCCGGGTGCCGTTCTTGCGCTTCTTGCTCAAGCGCGAGTTCCTCAACGAGACCAGCGTTCAACAAGCCCGGGACCTGATCCGAGAGCACACCTACATCTGCGAGGCCTGCGACGCGCGCGCGGTGATCGTGGCGGGCTCCCAAACCCGCGGCGGCCTCTGCCCGCGCTGCGGCGCGGAGATCAGCGTCGACGGCACGCTGCTCCCCCCGGCCGCCGCCCGCGTCGCGCAGAGCGACACCGAGCCCTGGCCCCGGCGCGCCCGGCCAGAGGTCCCCGAGCAGGGCCAGACCGTGTTCGGGCGCTACAAGCTGCTCGAAGAGATCGGCCGCGGCGCCATGGGCGTGGTCTACCGCGCGCGGCACCACGCCCTCGACAAGGACGTCGCGCTCAAGCTCCTGACCCCCAGCGAAGAGGGCCACGACCACCAGGTCGCCCGCTTCCGCCGCGAGGCAGCCGCGGTCCAGAAGCTGCGCCACCCGGGGATCATTCCCGTCCACGACTTCGGTAACGAAGGCGAGGTCTACTACCTGACCATGGACCTGGTCGAGGGCGCGCGGACCCTGCACAGCGCGCTCAAGAACCGCGACCAGCCCGTGCCCCTTCCCCAGCGACTCCAGCTCATGATCGAGGTCGCGCGCGCGGTGCACCACGCGCACGAACGAGGGGTGATCCACCGCGACCTGAAGCCGGCGAACGTGTTGATCACGCCGGAGGGCAAGGCGCAGGTCGTCGACTTCGGCCTGGCCAAGGACGAGGACGACGCCCAGGGCGAGCTGACCCGGACCCACGATCGACTCGGGACGCCCCTGTTCATGGCCCCCGAGCAGATCCGCCGCGGGGCCTCGGAAGTCGACGCCCGCGCCGACGTGTGGGCGCTCGGCGTCATGCTCTTCGTGTGCGCGACGGGGCGCTATCCGTTTCGCTCGCGGACGGTCATGGACCTTTACCTGCGGATCATGCGCGAGCCCCCCGACTGGACCGGCGCGCGCTACTCGGCCCCAGACCGTCGTCTGCCCCCCAACCCCTTCGTGAGCAGCGAAGACCTCGTGGTCGAGGAGACCCTCAGCGAGGAGCGCACCGAGATCTCGTCGCGCAAGGGCGCCGACGGCAAGCTCCCCGAGACCCTCAGCCCGGCGCCGACGGGGCTCCCCCTCCCGCCGCCCTTCGCCCCGCCCCCCGAGCTCCGCGAAGGCCCCGACAAGGTCCTGCGCTCGATCATCGAGTGCGCCCTGGCCAAGGCCCCCGAGGACCGCTACGCCAGCGCCGAGGACCTCGCCCTCGACCTCGAGCGCTACCTCGCGGGCAAGGGCACGCTCCACGCCCGGCGCCCGCCCTTGATCAAGCGGCTCAAGCGCCAGCTGCGCCGTCCGCGCGTCCTGGTGGCCTTGGCCGCGGCCTCGGTCGTGCTCGCGAGCGGGCTCGGGCTGGCCCTCTACAGCGTGGCCGCCGAGGCCCGCAGCGTGCGCGAGACGCGGATCGCCGACGCCCTCGGCGCGGGCGAGCCCGACGATCCGGAGGGGCGGATCGCCTACTACCGCGGCGCCCAGGCGCGGGTGCAGAAGCTGCTCGAGGACTACCCCGACGACGCGACCCTGCTGCGCGCCGCGGGCACCTTCCACCTCCGCGAGCTCGAGGTCGAGCCCGCGCGCGAGGAGCTCCAGCGCGCGCTGAACCTCGCCCAGGACCCCGCCGTGCGCGAAGGCGCCCTGCGCGAGCTCGTCCTGGCCGACTCCCTGCTCGGCGACCACCGCCAGGCCCTGGCGCGCGGCCTCGCGAGCCTGCAGCAGATCCCCTCCCCGGAGCCCGCCACCGTCCGCCGCGTGGCCGAGGCCTGCTTCGCGGTCGCGCAGCTCACCACGCCCGGCCCCGAGTTCGCCCAGCAGCGCGCGCAGGTCGAGCTGGCCCTCAAGGCGGCGCTCGAAGCCAAGGAGGCCCCGCCCCAGCTGCGCGCCTACTACGCGCGCATGGCGCTCCTCGCCGGCGACGCCGACGCGGCGGAGGGTCGCCTGCCTCGCCCGGAGCAGGGCGGCCCCAAGGAGCACTTCAGCGTGGAGCTCGTCCGCGGCGCGATCGCGCTGCGCCGCGGCCAGGCGGAGCTTGCCGAGGCCGCCTTCGAGCGCGCCGCGTCGGTGTGGCGCTCGCGCGAGGGCGAGCTCCAGGGCGACGTCGCGACCTACAACTTGCAGGGCCTGGAGTTCAAGCGTGACAAGGACGCGCACCGCAGCGTGCTCGCCAACCGCGCGGCGGCCTTCCTCGCGCCCTACCACCCCTTCCCGCTCTACTACGTCGCCCGCACCGCGCTGACCCTCGCCGCCGACCTCAACCGGGCCACCGAATACGCCCGCCTCGCCCACGAGGCCAACCCCTTCAGCGAGAGCGGCCTCGACTTCCTCCTCGCCCTGCTCGAGGCCCAGCCCGAGCTCCGCCGCCAACAGCGGGCAGTCCTCGACCAGGCGCGGGCCCTCGCCCCCAAAGCCCCCGGACTCGCGCTGCGCGCCGCCTACCTCGCGGCGCGCGAGGCTCGCCGCGGCGACA
>JAGQRJ010000187.1 GCA_020425635.1 Planctomycetota bacterium
CACCGGCGTTGCCTTCTTCTTCCCGAGACCGAGACCGAGACCGAGACCGAGACCGATCCTGAAAACCTCAGGCCACCAAGCCGTAGGGGCGGAGCTTGCCTCCGCCCGCCGTCGCGCTCACCCGCGTTGCCTTCTTCCCGAGACCGAGACCGAGACCGAGACCGGGACCGGCGCCGAGACCGGTCTAGTCTTCGCCCTGGTAGCCGTATTTCTGCAAGCGCCGCAGCAGCGAGCGGCGGTTGATCTGGAGCAGGGCCGCGGCCTGGGTGCGGTTGTTGTTGGTCATGCGCAGCGCGTTCTCGATCTCGGCGCGCTCGACCTCTTCGACCACCTCGTCCAGGGGACGCACCGGGCGCGCCTCGCTCGAGGCCTGGCGCACGAGGTCGGTCTCCTCGACCAGGGTCTCGTAGGTGATCACGTCGGCGGCGGCGAGGTGCACCAGGCGGTGCACGAGGTTCTCGAGCTCGCGCACGTTGCCCGGCCAGGGGTAGTCCATGAGCACGTTGAGCACGCGCTCGTCGCGGCGGTCGAGGACCTTGGTCGTGCCGCCGCGCTCGCGGGCGGCGACGTGGAGGAAGTGCTCGACCAGGAGCGGCACGTCTTCGCGGCGCTCCCGCAGGGGCGGCAGCTCCAGGCGCACGACCTTGAGCCGGTAGTAGAGGTCGTTGCGGAAGCGGCCGCGGGCGACCTCCTCCTCGAGGTTGCGGTGCGTCGCGGCCACCAGGCGCACGTCGATCGGGATCGGCTCGGTGCTGCCGACGGGCACGACCTCCTTCTCTTGCAGCACGCGCAGGAGGCGCGCCTGCATGTCGAGGCTCATTTCGCCGATCTCGTCGAGGAACAGGGTGCTCCCGTCGGCGATCTCGAACAGGCCGCGCTTGCGGCGGTCGGCGCCGGTGAAGGCGCCCTTCTCGTGGCCGAAGAGCTCGCTCTCGAGCAGCGTGCTGCTGATCGCAGCGCAGTTCTGCGCGTAGAAGCGCTTGCTGCGCCGCTCCTCGTCGTTGCGGTGCAGGGCGCGCGCGATCAGCTCCTTGCCGGTGCCGGTCTCGCCGACGACCAGCACCGGGACCTTGGTGCCGATCACGCGGTCGAGCTTGCGGAACACCGACTGCATGGCGCTCGACTGGGTCACGATCTCGCCGTAGGCGTAGCGGAACCCGCCCTCGCCCACCGGCGGGGCCTCCGCCTGCGGGCCGCGCACGGCCGGGCGGCTGAGCAGGCCGGCGAGCACGTTCAAGCCCATGGCGACCGCGTCGTCGGGCACGGCGGGGGCGCGCGGCGAGGGGTAGAGCCCCAGGACCCCGAGCAGGCCGCGCTCGCCGCGGAGGGGGAACGCGTGCACCGGGGGGTGCCCGGCCTCGGCCTTGACCGCGACCGCGCCGGGGGGCGCCTCGCCGCCGGTCATGGAGGGGGGGGCGTCGCTGACGCCGGCCTCGGCCTCGCCGAGCGCGGCGAACACGCGGTCGAGGTGCCGGGGGCTGACCTTCAGCTCCTCCCCGCGCCCGTCGCGGGCGACCACGAGCTGCAGCTTGCCGCGCACGGAGCGGGCCACGAAGCCCGCCTCGGCCTGGCCGATCTTGAGCGCGAGCTCGAGCGCGACCCGCACCCCCTCCTCGGCCTCGCGGTTGAGGAGCGCGGTCACCGTCGCCAGCTCTTGGAGCGTCTCGTGGGGGTTCACTCCACGTAGTTTACCGGAGAACCGGGGAGGATCTGAGGGGCAGTGTCGGGAGATCGGCGCCGAGCCGCGGCGGAGCCGGTATCCTTCGGGTCGAAGGAGTTGGACTGAGCGGCGCGTCCACGAGCATGGGGAGATCCCCGCGGATCCTGCTGGTGCGCCTCAGCGCCCTGGGCGACGTGCTGCACACGCTGCCTGCGCTCGAGCTCCTGCGGCGCTCGCTGCCCGACGCCGAGATCGAGTGGGTCGTCGAGCCCCCCGCGGCGGACCTGCTCGCCGAGCACCCGAGCCTCGACCGGGTGTGGGTCTTCCCGCGGCCAGCCCTGCGCCAGCCCCGCGATCGGGTCATGGCCCTGCACGCCACCGCGACCCTCGCCCGCGACCTGCGCCGCGAGCGCTTCGACGCCGTGCTCGACCTGCAGGGCCTGCTGCGCTCGGCGTTGATCGCGCGCCTCCCGCGCTGCGGCCAGCGCTTCGGCCCGGCCTGGGCGCGCGAGGGCGCGAGCTGGCTCTACTCCGACCCCCTCGACCTGCCGCGCCCCCGGGAGGCCCACGCCTGCGAGCGCGCGGCCTGGGGGGTGCGCGCCGTG
>JAGQRJ010000022.1 GCA_020425635.1 Planctomycetota bacterium
CCCGCCTCGGGGGCGGCGCGGCGCGAGGGGGGATCCGGCGGGTCGGCGCGGAGGCCGCGGCCTCCGTCGGCTGCGCGGTGTGACTCGAGTGCCGACGCTCGAGCTCCGCGGTCTTCGCCTTGAGCTCCTCGAACTCCTTTTGCAGCGCAGCCAGCTCGCGGTGCGTGTGCAGCCCGCGCCACACCTCGGACTCGAGCTCGCGGCGGCTGGCCTTGATCTCCTCCGCCAGCTCGCGCTTCTTGACCTCGGCCGCGGCGAGCTCCCGCTCGATCTCCTTGTCCTGGAGCACGGTGAGCGAGATCGGGACCGTGGCCTCCGCGGCGTCGCGCAGGGGCTCGTCCGAGAGGCGCAGCAGGTAGGGCCCGATCAAGAGCTCGTCGCCGACGCGCAGGGTGACCCTGCGCCCGCCGACCGGGATTTGCCCGTTCACGCGCAGGGCGAGCGGGTTCTTGCTCTGGATCGTGAGCACCCCTCCGAGCACGCCCAGGACCGCGTGCTTGCGCGACACGCTGGCGTGCGGCAGCTGCACGTCACACTCCGGGCTGCGACCGATCACCAGCGGCTTGTCGGCCACGCGCACGGGCTCGAACCCCGTGCAGTTGATCCAGATCTCCACGTGTACTCCGCCAGGACTCTAACGCCCCGCCCGCCCTTCGGTCCACGCTCGGGGGGAGCTGCCCCGGGGGGCGCCCCCCGGTCGGATCCGCTATACCCGAGCACGAGGGCGGAGGGAAGATCCATGAGCGACCCACCCCAGGGCGGCTCCGTCGCCAGCGAAGCGGCCGAGCTGCGCGAGCGCATGCGCCAGGGCGAGCTCTCGGAGGAGCGCGTGCGCCTGGCGAGCCAGCTCGGGAGCCGCGCGGCGGTCGAGGCGCTGGGAGGCGGCGCGCCCGCGCGGATCAAGCTCCCCGTGCGCGGCCCCTACGAGCCCGGCTTCGAGGGCGGGATCGAGGGGCGCTGCCGGTGCTACGCGGCCATGGCGTGGTACGCCTACACCCACTCCGAGTCCGGGAACCCGCGGCTGCAAGACAGCGTGCTCACGTCGATCCGCGACTTCGAGGCCCAGCTCTTCGAGCTCGCCGACCCCAGCCGCCTCGCGGTGCACCTGGACCCGGCGACGCTCGCGGCCTTCGAGCCCAAGGAGCGGGACGAAGACGACGACGACCTCGAGTTCGCCGACCCCCTGCTCGCCGTGCTGTGGCTGCTCGTCGCGGTCCAGGGCTCGCTCTCGGGACGGCCCGCGTGGGTCCGCGAAGCCCAGTGGAAGCGCACCTGGGACGCCTTCTTCTTCGGCGTGATCCACAAGCTCAACGAGGTGCTCCGCGCCGAGGTCCTCCCCTGGGCCCTGGGCCGCGGCGACCCCTTCCGCGAGCGCTGCCGCGCGCGCGCCGACAAGGGCTAGCGCGCGCTCCCGCCGGGAGGCGCGAGCGCGGAGCCCTGGGTATTCCTGAGGTGTGCAAGGACGGAGGCCCCGGTGGGAGACGAGAACCCGTATTCACCCCCCACGCGACCGGTCGCCGACCTCGGCGGCCCCAGCCACGCCCAGGCCCTCGAGGGCAGCTTTGGCCTGGGGATCTTCCTCGGGGTCTTCCTCGGGCTCTGGGGGTGGTTGGGCTGCCTGCTGCTGGCCAAGCCCCAGACCAAGCGCGGCGCGCTGTTCGGCTTCCTCGGCCGGATCGCGGCGATCCTGCTGCTCATGGCCTTGCTCATGCTGACCGGCGCCTAGCGCGCGAGCTGCTCGAGTCCTCGGTAAGGTGCACGGGGGGTTTCGCGCATGGCGTTGATCGTGATCGGGTGCTTGGCCTGGCTGGCGGGCGTGATTTGGTTGATCGCCCTGGCGGCGGAGGAGAGCTGGGTCTGGGCGCTGCTCATGTTCTGCTTCGGCTGGGTCACCGCGCTGGTCTTCCTCGCCATGCACCCGGACAGGTGGAGGCAGATCCTGATCCCTTTCGGGCTGCTGGTCGGAGGCGCGCTGTTCGTGAACCTCGGCGCGGCCAGGTTCGTGGCGCAGCGCGCCGAGCAGGTGCAGCAGCGCTCCCTGCTCGGCCCGGAGCTCGAGGCCGAGGCCGAGGTCGAGGTCGAGGTCGAGCCCGAGGCGCAGGGCCCCACCCCCGAGGAGCTCCGCGCCCAGGCCTACCTCGAGCTGCACGAGGCGCTGCGCGAGAGCACCTCGCCCGACGAGCGCCTGGCGCTGGTCGAGCGCTGGCGCGAGCAGGAGTTCTTCGCGGTCAAGGGCGCCTGGCGCGACCTGATCGAGTCCCTCGCCGACGGGCCGAGCAGCGCAGCGCTCGAGGCCGCCCAGCTCGCGGAGACCGAGCGCCTGCAG
>JAGQRJ010000188.1 GCA_020425635.1 Planctomycetota bacterium
CAAAGAAGAAGACCACCGCAAAGAAGAAGACCGCGGCAAAGAAGAAGACCACCGCAAAGAAGAAGACCGCGGCAAAGAAGAAGACCACCGCAAAGAAGAAGACCGCGGCAAAGAAGAAGACCACCGCAAAGAAGAAGACCGCGGCAAAGAAGACCGCAAAGAAGTCGACCGCCAAGAAGAAGACCACCGCAAAGAAGACCGCAAAGAAGTCGACCGCCAAGAAGAAGGCCACGGCAAAGAAGACCGCAAAGAAGAAGACCACAGCAAAGACGACCGCCAAGAAGACCCCCTCATCGAGGTCGGCGAAGAAGACGTCTGCGGCCAGGAAGAAGGCTGCGGCCAAGCAGCGGGACGAGGTCGCCGAGACCAGCCTGCAGCGGATCCAGGACCCGCGGGAGGTCTTGCTGCATGACGCGCTCCGCAGCCAGCGGACCCAGGACCTCGCGGCGGCCGAGCGCTACCTCGAGCGCTTCATCGAGGACTACCCCAAGGACGTCCGCGGGCTGATCTTCCTCGCGGACATGAAGCTGACCTTGGGGAACCGCGAGGCCGCGGAGCCGCTCTACAAGACCGCGCTTCGCAAGGACAAGACCAACTCCCTCGCCCAGTGGAGCATGGCCATGTACTACCTCGACGGGAAGACCCCCGACCTGTCCAAGGCCGAAGACCTGCTCAAGAAGCTCCTGAAAGCCAACTCGGGCTCGAAGACGGCGGAGGCCCGAGAGTGGACGGCCAAGGCCAAGGATCGCCTGAGCTACTGCGAGAGCCGCCGCCTCGCCTTCGAGTCGCGCAAGGCCCTCAGCCGCAAGGGAGGCCCAACGCCCAAGGCCTTGCGCAGCGCCCGCGACTTGCTCAAGAAGGCCCTCGCGGCCTACCCCAAGGACCCGCGCAACCACATGAACCTGGGGAGCCTGAAGCTCCAGCTCGGCGACGCCGAGGGCGCCGTGGAGCTCTGTGAGAGCGCCCTCGAACACGACCCGACCTACGCGCGCGCCTACCTCGTGCTCGGCAAGGCGCTGCTGAAGCAAGGCAAACTCCAGGCCGCGCGGACCGCGCTCCTCCAGTGCATCGAGCACGACGAGCAGCAGCGCGACCTCGCGGAGTCGTGGCACCTGCGTCGGCACATCGAGCAGGAGCTCGCCCAGACCCGTCGCCTCTGCTACGAGACCCTGACCCAGCGCATGAGCGAAGACGGGAGCCGCCCTCCCCTCTCCCTGGCGCAGCTCAAGGAGTGGATCGCCGTCCTCGAAGGCGTCGACATTCAGCACGCAGACCTGACCCTTGACCCCCACGGCGGCTACACCGTGACCGGGTTCGGGGCGCGAGACACCTTCCGCGCCTCCCCAGGCCCCGAAGGGCTCGTGCTCGAGCGCGTCTAGCCAGCGTGGAAGCCGGGGGCCCGGAGGCCGTTCTTGCAGGCGAACCCGACCCCTCCACCCCGCTCCCGAGGAGTGCACGTGCGCATTGCGTTGGCCCAGATCAACCCGACCGTCGGTGACCTCGTCGGCAACGCAGACCTGATCCGGGCCGCGCTCGCCGAGGGCGCGCGCGCCGGAGCCTCGCTGGTGGTGTTCCCCGAGCTGGCGCTGACCGGCTACCCGCCCCAGGACCTGCTCCACCGCCCACGCTTCCTCGCCGCGACCCAGCGCACCCTCGAGGCGCTGGCCGCCGAGACCGGGGAGGTCGCGGCCCTCGTGGGCTACCCGGCCCCTCGCGAGCCCGGCGGGCGCCGCCTCGCCAACGCCGCCGCGTTCCTGCGCCACGGCGCGATTCGAACCGTCGTCCACAAGCGCCTGCTGCCGACCTACGACGTCTTCGACGAAGATCGCTACTTCGAGCCGGGCGCCGACGAGCAGCCCGTGGCCGAACTCGACGGGGTCAAGATCGGGGTCTCGATCTGCGAGGACATGTGGAACCCGGCCGACATTGGCCTCGCCCACCGGCTCCACAAAGAGGTCGACCCGATCGCCGACCTCGCGAGGCGCGCCGATCTGCTGCTGAACCTCTCGGCCTCCCCCTACGACCGCGGGAAGCCAGCTCGGCGCGAGGCGCTGATCCAAGGGCACGCGCGCCGGCACCGCAAGCCCTTGCTCTTCGTCAATCAGGTCGGCGGCAACGACAGCCTCGTGTTCGACGGGGGCTCGTGCGCCGTCGACGCCAACGGCGCGCTCCAGGCGCGGGCGCCGCGCTTCGAGTCCGCGCTCTGGCTCGTCGAGGTCGACCCCCAAGAGGGCACGGTCGAGGGCGAGCTGACCCCCGTCCCTGCGACCGAGGCCGAGGAGGTCTACGCGGCGCTCGTGCTCGGGACCCGCGACTACACGCGCAAGTGCGGCTTCCGCCAGGTGCTGCTCGGGCTCAGCGGCGGGATCGACTCGGCGCTGACCTGCGCGGTGGCCGTCGACGCCCTCGGCGCAGAGAACGTGCTCGGGGTCCGCATGCCGAGCCGCTTCTCCAGCCAAGGCAGCCTGGACGACGCCCAGGCCCTCGCCGACGCGCTGGGGATCGCCTGCGAGACCGTCCCGATCGAGCCCATGTTCCAGAGCTGCCTGGAGTCGCTCGCCGGGCCCTTCGGCGGCAAGCCCTGGGACGTGACCGAGGAGAACATTCAAGCCCGCCTGCGCGGGATCGTGCTCATGGGCCTGAGCAACAAGACCGGACGCCTGCTCTTGACCACGGGCAACAAGAGCGAGCTCGCGACCGGCTACTGCACGCTCTACGGCGACATGGCCGGTGGGCTGGCCGTGATCTCCGACGTCCCCAAGACCCTGGTCTATGCGATCTCGCGCGCGCTCAACGCCGAGCGGGTGCGGATCCCCTGGAGCACGATCGAGAAGCCTCCCTCGGCCGAGCTCGCCCCCGACCAGCTCGACTCCGACAGCCTCCCGCCCTACGAGGTCCTCGACGCGATCCTCGAGCGCCTGATCGAGCGGCACCAGGACGCCCCCGACGTGGTCGCCGCGGGCTTCGAGGCCGAGGTCGTGGAGCGGATCGTGCGCCTGCTCGACCGCACCGAATACAAGCGCCGCCAGGCCGCCCCCGGCCTGCGGGTGACCACCAAGGCCTTCGGCGCCGGCCGCGCCATGCCGATCGCCAAGCGCGTGACCGGGATCGGCTAACCGACTCGGTCACGACGTGAGCCGGGACGCGGCCGGAAAGCGCGGTACACTCCAGGCATGCTGGTGCTGGGTGTCGAGTCTTCCTGCGACGAGACGGCCGTCGGGATCGTGTCCGACGGGCGCGTGGTCGCCAACGCGGTCCGCTCTCAGGTCGAAGAGCACGCTGCCTACGGCGGGATCGTGCCCGACCTCGCCGCGCGCATGCACGTCGAGGCGATCGCGCCCGTCGTCGAGGAGGCCTGCCGTCAGGCCGGGGTCACCCCCGACCGGATCGAGGCGGTGGCCGCGACCTACGCCCCAGGCCTGGTCAACTGCCTCGTGGTCGGGCTGTCGTGGGCCAAGGCCTTCGCGGTCGCGCGGCGGATCCCCTTCGTCGCCGTCGACCACCTCGAGGCCCACGTCCACGCCTGCCTGCTCGCGCCCCCCGGCGCGACGCGAGCGCCCGACGCGGCGCAGCTCCCCCTGGTCGCCCTGCTCGCCAGCGGCGGACACACCGCGATCTACCGCTACGACGGCCCCGGGGCGATCCGGCGCCTGGGCCGCACCGTCGACGACGCCGCGGGCGAGGCCTTCGACAAGGTCGCGGTGCTCCTCGGGCTGAGCTACCCCGGCGGCCCCGCCGTCGAGCGCGCCGCCCAGGGCGGCGACCGCGCGGCCTTCGCCTTCCCCCGCGCGCGCGTCAAGGGGACCGACTACGACTTCTCCTTCAGCGGGCTCAAGACGGCGGTGCTCTACGCGACGCGCGGCAAGAACCAGAGCCGCGACGCCCCGCTCGTGCCCGGGCTCTCGATCCCCGACGTGAGCGCGTCGTTCCAGGAGGCGGTGTGCGACGTGCTGGCAGAGCGCGTCGTGCGCGCCGCCCTCGACGAAGGGGTCTCGACCCTGGCCCTCGGCGGCGGGGTCGCGTGCAACGGTCGCCTGCGCGAGCTCGTCCGCGAGCGCGGCGAGGCCCAGGCCCTCGACGTGGTGCTCTCGCACCCCGCCTACTGCACCGACAACGGCGCCATGATCGCGGCCTGGGCCGCGGACGCGATCGCCGCCGGGCGCGCCCCGCGCGCGACCGACCTGGCCCTCGGCGCCCTCCCACGCTCGGAGGTCGCGTGAACCCCGACACCCTGCGAGCCCTCCTGCGCGAGGTCGCCGCCGGAGAGACCTCCCCGGAGCGCGCCCTCGAGCGGCTGAAGTCACTCCCCTTCTCGGACCTGCCCTTCGCGCGCGTCGACCACCACCGCGCCCTGCGCTGCGGCGCTCCCGAGGTGATCTTCGGCGAGGGCAAGACCCCCGAGCAGGTCGCGGCGATCGCGCTCGCGATCACCGCTCGCGAGCAGAGCCTGCTCGTGACCCGAGCCAGCCCAGAGGCCGCCGCGGCGGTGCGCGCGGAGCTCCCCGACGTGGCCTACGACCCCCTGGGGCGCACGCTCTTCGCGCGGCGCGGCGCGGCGCCGCCGCCCCCCCCGCTCCCCGTGCTCGTGGTCAGCGCAGGGACCTCCGACCTCCCCGTCGCCGAAGAAGCGCGGGTCACCGCGGAGGCCCTCGGCAGCCGGGTCGACGCCCTGCGCGACGTCGGGGTCGCGGGCATTCACCGCCTGCTCGCGGAGAGCGAGCGCCTGCAGCAGGCTGGGGTGGTGGTGGTGGTCGCGGGCATGGAGGGCGCCCTGCCCTCGGTGGTCGGCGGCCTGGTCTCCCGCCCCGTGATCGCGGTCCCGACCTCGGTCGGCTACGGCGCCGCCTTCGGCGGCTTGGCCGCCCTGCTCGGCATGCTCAACAGCTGCGCCCCGGGCGTGACCGTGGTCAACATCGACAACGGCTTCGGCGCCGGCTACGCCGCGGCGCAGATCAACCGCCTGCAAGCCCCCGCCCCTTAGTAGCCGCGCCCGGCGCGCGCCGGCTCAGCCCACCTCGCCCGCGAGCTCCCGCCGGATCGCGCTCAGCTCGTCGGCGATCGGCTTGAAGCGCTCGTGGTAGTCGGTGAGCAAGACCTTCTCCTCCTCGCTGCGGTCGACGAAGGCTCGCCCGAGGGCGCGCTCGACGTGGCGCAAGAGCTGCTCCACCGGCGTGAAGAGCGAAGCCCCTGCGAGCACGAAGCGCTCGCGCGCGCTCGCCTGGCGGAACCCGCGGGAGCGCTCGCGGAACCAACCCACGACCGGCTCACGCCCGCCGTAGCGCAGCAAGTAGCGCTGATAGAACTCGAGCAGCGGAGAGAGGGCGTCGGGCCGCTCGGCGGCGGCGAGCGCGAAGCCTTGCAGGCCCCGCCCCGCGGCCTGGTATTCCTCGAGGGGCGGCTCGCCCCCCGCGCGCCGGGCCGCGTCTTCGGCGAGCCAAGCCCGCGCCAGGTGCTGGTCCAGGTAGCGCACCACGGTCGCCCGGTCTCCGGCGAAGAGCGGTCGCAGCCGAGCGGCGGCCTCCTCGGGGGTCGCGCTCAGCGCCCCCAAGGACTGCGGACTGCTGAGCAGGGTCAGCGGGCTCAGCTCGAGCATGCGCCGCAGCGCCCCCTGCGACCCAGGGTCGAGCTTGCGCCGCTGCGGCTCGTGCACGGCCACCTCGCGCAGCTCGTCCAGGGCCTGGAGCACCTCCCGCTGGTCGGGGTCGGTGTAGGTCCCCCGCGACGGCAGGAGCACGTAGACGTGCACCCCCGCGCCGACCCCCGCGCGGCGCACCGGGCGGCGACCGATCAGCGCCCGCTGCCAGCGGCGCCCCTGAGGCTCCGCCGCGTCCCTGAACGCGCCCAGCGCGAGCTCCCACTCGAAGGCCCGCCCGCAGCTCGTCGCGACCCGGGGCGGGGTGCGGTTGGTGTCGATCACGGCCAGGGAGCGCGCGCCGTCGATCCGCACGAAGAGCAAGCGCGCGTGCCGCTCGGTCCGCGCCCCCAGAGGGTCGTCGTCGCCCTCCGCGGCGACCTGCGCCCAGGGCATGATCCCCTCGAGCCCCTCCCGCTCGAGGCTCTGCAGCCAACCCCGACACACCCGGTGCAGCGCGACCAGATCCCCGGTCTTGGGCTCCCCCGCGCCGCTCGCAGCCAGGCGCGCGGCGAGCGCGTCGTCGAGCTCGGGGGCGCGGAGGGTGGTCTGGGCCATGCGCTCGGCGAGCAGCAGCGGCGCCGCGCTGAACGCGACCCCGAGGCGCTCCCAGATCCGCGGGTCCCAGATCCGCCCCTGCTGCCGCCGCCCACCGACGACGACCTGACGCACCCGCCAGCCCCCGGCCGCGGCGAGCCAGCCGATCGCGTCGCGCTTGAGGAACTCGGCCTGCCAGCGGACCCGGCTGCGCGCCGGATCCTCAGGCGCGGCCCTCCGGGTCACGGGCTGCGGCACCGCCAGCCGTCGCCCCGTTCGCACGAGGGCCTCGAGGAACGCCGCTGGACCGGCCGGTGCTTGCGTGACCTTCACGCCTCCAGTCTACGGGTTTCTGCTTCGCCCGGCTCAGGTCGCGCTCAGCGCGCAGCGACCTCCTGGCGCGACCGGCTACGGCCCGGGTTTCTGCCTCGCCCAGCTCACGTTATGCGGGCCTGTGTGGGTCGCCTCCGGCGAAATCCCGGCTAAAGTCTGGGCTGGCCGGGAGGAGCATGTCTCAGGTTCTGCTGTTCGCAGACGACCGCGCGCTCGCCGCATTCTTGGGCGGTGCGGCGACGCTGCGCCCGGGGATCTCCGAGGCGCCCTGTCAGGAGTTGGACCTGCAAGGGCCCGCCCCGGGGGCCCTGACCCGGGCGCTGCTCTTCGACGGCGAGCCGCTGCCCGCGAGCGCCGACCCCTGCAACACGAGCTGCGTCCTGCCGGCGGCGCTGCGGGGTGGAAAGCTCGAGGTCCGCGCGCAAGGCAAGCAGCACTCGATCGCCGCGGAGGCCCTCAGCGAGCCGCGCGCGCTGGCCCAGATCCTGCACCCGCTCCCCTGGCGCAGCCCACCCGCTGGGGGTGAGGTGCTCTACCTCTGCGAGCTGGGCGACGACTTCGCGCGCTTCGTCAGTGAGCACCTCGAGCTGGGGCGCGACGACCTGCGCACCGCCACCGCCGAGACCCCCTGGGGAACCCGGGTCCTGCTCGACTCGGGCCCGCCCGCGTGGTTCCTGCTCGAGCGCTGGGTCGAGGGCGAGCGGGTCCGCGCCTTTCGCCGCAGCCCCGGCGCCCGCGCGCGGCGGGTCTACGTCGAGTGGGGCTACGAGCACCCCCTCGAGCGTTGGCTGCGCGACCCCCCGGAGGGCGAGCTGCTCCTGATCACGGCCGACGGCCAGCACCTGCGCTGCGCGGCGACCGAGTTCTCCGACCTGGCGCAGCTCCTCGACCTGGAGCCCGGGCGCTTCCCCACGACCGAGCTCTCGCCGGCTCCCGCGCCGCCGCGGCTCAGCGTCGCGCTGCGCCTCGAAGGGCGCGTGACCCCCCTCGACCCCACGCTGTGGCTGCTCCCGGGCAGCGAGCAGGCCCGCCTCGAACGCCTCCTCGCCCAGACCCCCGAAGACGAGCTGCGCAACCTGCTCCTGGCCACGATCGAGGGGCCCGACGGAGCGCCCCTGTTCGCGGTGCGCGAGGTCCTCGCCGGGCGCGCGCCGCGCCTGCTGCCCCTCGGCGAGCGCTGCTTCGCGCCCCACCCCGGGCTCCCGAACCTCCTGCTCCCCTGCGACGAGCGCCTGGCCCCGCCCCTGCGCGACGACCGCTACGCCACGGCCTTTGGCCTCACCGGCGGGATCCTGACCCTGCTCGAGCGCGGGCCCGCCGACGAGCTCACCCAGCTCACGATCCCCGAGCGCGCGTTCCAATCGATCGAGCGCCTGATCGACTTCGTCGTGCACACCGAGGCCCGACGCCTGGAGGCGATCGTGCGCGAGGCGCCGTTTGCCCTCGAGGAGTTCGCCGAGGTCGACCTCGAGGTGCCGCGGGTCGAGCGCGAGCATGAGCGCCTCCCCGCGACGCCGCAGCTCCCGCAGGAGGAGGAGGAGCCGAAGCCCAAGACCCGCGGGCGCCTGCTGGGCAAGCTCCGCGACTTCTTCGTCCCCTCGCCGAGCGAAGAGCGCCCCGCGCTCCCCGCGACCCCCAGCGCCGACCCCGGCGCGGCGCAGCTCGCCGAGCTCGAGGCGACGCTGACCCTCGAGGCGCCGACCGCCGAGGCCTGGTTCAAGCTCGGCCGCCTCCAAGGCGCCCGCGGCGGGGCCGAGGAGGCGCTGCGGGCGTTCGAGAACGGGCTGTGGCTGCTCCCCGCCGGGGAAGGCTTCGCCGCGCTGCAGCAGCTGGCCAACGAGCTCGGCGGCCCGCTCCCGCCCCGCAAGGCCCCCGAGAGCGCGAGCGACCTCTACCGCGCGGTGCTGACCTACTGCGCGGCGGTCGCCGACGGCGAGCAAGACGCGTCGCGCTACCGCGAGCTCACCGAGCGGGTCTACGAAGCGCTGCGCGCGCAGCAGGTCCGCCTGCGCAAGAAGACGCGCTGGCTGCTGTGGGCGGCGGTCGGGCGCGAAACCGGCGACGCGATCGAGCTCGAGCGCCAGCGCGAGGACCTGCTCAGCGAGCTGGTCCTGCGCGGGATCGAAGACCGCGAGGTGCCCCCCTTCGTGCGTCGTGTGCTCCTCGACGAGTTCGGCTACAAGGCCGCCACCGGCAGCGGGGCGTCCGAGGCGCTGAGCTTCCTCGAGGCCGCCAGCGGCTTCTCGGGCTCCTTGAGCCTGCCAGCGCTGCAGGCCAAGAGCTCGGCCCACGTCGCCTGGCTGCTCGCCGTGCTCGGGGAGAGCAAGGCCGCGCTCGCCACCGCCAAGCGGGTCGAGCGCACCGCGCGCACCGGGCGCGAAGACGCCCAGGGCGCGGTGTTCGGCGCCGCGGCCCTCGCTCGCCTGGGGGCGGTGCGCGAGCGCGCCGCCGGCCGCGAGCAGGGCCTGGAGCTGATCGAGCGCTCGCTGCACTGGATCGTGTCGCTCGCCACCGCCAAGCAGTCGAGCCACGTGGAGAGCGAGGCCGCCAAGGCCTTCGCCGACTGGTTCAGCGCCCTCGAAGACGCGCGCAGCGCCAGCCCAGGGGTCGGCGCGCCCCTGCTCGAGGAGGCCCTGGAGCGGCTGCGCGAGCGCTCGCCCGAGCTGCAGGCCAAGGTGCTCAGCGGCGCGGCCCAAGCCTGGCTGAGCCTGGGCGTCGAGGAGCAGGGCTTGACCCTGGCGCGGACCTTGCTCGCCTCCGACCTGCGCTACGAGCTGTGCGAGAAGATCGTGCTCTGCCTCGAGGACTTCACCCGCGGCCGACCGCTCGGCGAGGCCGACGCCGGGCGCGTGCTCGAGTTCTTCCTCGCCAACCCGCGGCGGATCGACGAGATCTCGATCCAAATGTTCGAGGTCGTGCTGCGCGCGCACCCCCAGGACCCCTGGGAGCTCGGCGAGCGGGTGCGCGCCCAACTCAACGACGGCGGACACGTCTACGCCGCGCGCCTGATCGGGCTCGCGAGCCTGCGGCGCCTGGCCGAGCTGCGCGACCGCCGACGCGGCCCCGAGCTGCTCGACGCAGCGCTGGCCGACGCCTGGACGCACAAGGCTCCCCCAGGCGCGGAGCGCCGCCGGGGCGAGCAGCGCATGCGCCTGGTGACCCGCCTCGCCTCGCTCGTCCCGCGCTTCGGCATGCGCGACCGCGGGCTGGCCCTGCTGGGCGACATTCAGCGCCGCGCGGAGTCCGAAGAAGACCCCTACATTCGCAACGAGCTGCTCATGTCGGCGGGCATGGCGATCAGCAAGCTCGGCGACAGCCTGAACTCGTTCAAGGTCCTCGACCAGATCGCGGCCCAGGCCATGGCCTCGTTCCGCGCCGCGGAGCTGGGCGAGAACGGCCCCCCGGCCTGGCTCTTGTTCGAGACGATCGAAGAGTGCGCCCACGGGGTGATCGAGCTGGGCGAGACCGGCGAGCACGGCCAGGGCCTGCTCGCGAGGATCGCTGAGCTCGCGCGCGAGACCCTCAAGCGCCTGCCCCACGAAGGCCACCTGGTCAGCGCGCGCTTCTTCGCGTGCAAGGCGCTCGTGCGCACCAGCCACTCCTACCTGGCCATGGGCAACCTCGACCTGGCCCGCGCCTTGTTCGACGAGAGCTACGAACACGTGAAGCGCTTCGTCGGCCAGGACCTCGTCGACCTGCTCGAGCAGCTGGCCGAGGTCGCCGGTGAGCTCGACGGGCGCCACCGCTACGGGGTCGCGCACAAGGTGATCGAGCTCGCCCAGGCGCGCAGCGGCGGGAGCCCCTTCTTCGAGCGCGGGCTGGTCGACCTGATCGACCGCCTGACGACCAACATCGTGCGCGGCGAGAGCGCATTCACTGCAGCGCTCAAGCGCTGGAAAGGCCGCGAAGAGCGGCTGATTCGAGACCGCGTGGCGGTCGAGGAGTTCGGCGAGTCATGAGCGACACAGCCACGGAGATTTCGCGCCCCAAGCGCCACCCCGAGTTCTACGCCTGCTTCGGCCACGACGGCCAGATCTACCTGGGCGTCGGCCAGGCCGAAGCCAAGCTCGAGGGCAACCAGGAGCTGCTCGACGTGCTCTCGCTCTGCGACGGCGGGCGCACCGTGACCGAGATCGCCTCGGCCCTGGCCTGGCCCAACGTCGACCCGATCGAGCGCATGACCCGCGCCAGCGCGCTGGTCGGCCGACTGCGCGCCCACGGCCTGCTCGCCGGCGCGCCGGTCGCGAGCCAGGAGCCGCGCTACGGCTACGCGCGCCCCGACATTCACCGCCACATGCTGCAAGACAAGGTGCGCACCGACGCCTTCCGCGACGCGCTCTTCGAGGTCGTGAAGCCCGGCTCCACGGTGATCGACATGGGGACCGGCACCGGGGTGCTCGCGATCTTCGCCGCCCAGGCCGGCGCGACCGAGGTCCACGCGATCGAGTGCTCGGAGATCGTTGACCAGGCGCGCGAGGTCGCCCGGCTCAACGGTTTCCCCCAGATCCAGTTCCACCAGGAGGACGCGACCGAGCTCGAGCTCGACACCGAGGCCGACGTGATCGTCTCGGAGTGGCTGGGCTACTGGGTCTACGCCGACGGCATGTACCCCGCGGTCGCCGCGCTGCGCGACCGGACCCTCAAGCCCGACGGGATCATGGTCCCCATGTCGGTCGACCTGTTCCTCGCGCCCATGCACGACACCGACGAGGCCGGCCACGTCTACTGGGCCGACAACCCCTACGGCCTCGACTTCTCCCCGGTCGCCGAGGCGGAGTATCACTTCGGCCAGATCCGCACCGTGCCCCTCGAGGCGCTGCTCGCCGAGCCCCAACGCGTGCACTCGATCGACTGCCACACCGCGGGCCCCGACGACCTCTGCTTCCGCGCCCAGGTGCGCTTCACCACGACCCGCGCCGGCGAGTTCAACGGCTTCTGCGGGCACTTCAGCTCGCTGCTCTCGCCGAGCGTCGTGCTCGACACCGCCCCGGGGACCCCCGACACCCACTGGCAGCAACAGGTGTTCGCGGTGCGCCCCGTCGCCGTCGAGGCCGGCGACACGATCCAGCTCGAGGTCGAGGTGTGGCTCGCGCCCTACGACTCACGCCTGGTGCGGATCGCCCTGCGCGGTGAGGTCCGCGGTGCGGGGGGCACGACGAGCTTCTCGCACACCTACGACCAGTAGGCCCGTGCGGGTCCTGTTCCTCTGCACCGGCAACAGCTGCCGCAGCCAAATGGCCGAAGGCTGGGCCCGCGCGCTGCTCGGCGAGCAGCACACCTTCGCCTCGGCCGGGCTCCAGGCCCACGGGCTCAACCCCCGCGCGGTCCAGGTCATGGCCGAGGCGGGGGTCGACCTCTCGGGACACACCTCGCAGACCCTCGACGCCTTCCGCGACGCGCCCTTCGACCTGGTGGTCACCGTGTGCGACCACGCCGCCGAGACCTGCCCCGTGCTCCCCGGTGCCCCGCGGACGGTCCACGCCGGCTTCCCCGACCCCCCGCGCCTCGCCGCGGGGGCGAAGAGCGAGGAGCAGGCGCTGCGGCCCTTTCGTGAGGTCCGCGACCAGATCCGCGCCTACGTCGCGGGCGAGCTGGCGCGCCTGCTCGAGGCCTGACCGCCCCACGCCCGGGCGATTCCGCCGGCGACCCGGGTCGATTCCGCCGCGCGCCGCCCTCGGCGCGGGCGGCGAACTCCCGAGACGCACGCGCGACGCATTCGCGCCGACGGTCAGCGAGTGTTCGCAGTGGACGATTCTTGGACGCCTGGCCCGCCCGCCCCGCGACTTGACCCCGGGGTTGCGCGGCCTGGCCGCGCCGGGCCCTGGTTTGCGCCCTCCCCGCCGAACGCGCCGAGGGCCCCATGCTTCACCACCGCTTGCTCGTCCCCACCCTCCTGCTCGCCATGACCCCGCTCGCCTCCGCCCAGGGGATCACGGGCTGGCTCGACCCCCGTGAGCCCACCGCCCCCCCCCCCCCCCCCCCCGGCGCCCCCCCCACGCCCACCCGCCGCCCCCCACTTCCGGTTTGGCCTGCCCCTCCCCCCCCCCGCCCCGTCCCGCTCCCCCTCCCCCTCGCCCGCTCCCCGCC
>JAGQRJ010000189.1 GCA_020425635.1 Planctomycetota bacterium
CAGCGACCTGGATCAGCCCGAGGCCGCGCGCGGGGTCGTGCCGCTCCTGCTCGACGACGACCCGCGGGTGCGGGGTGAGGTCCGGGCCGCCCTCGGCGCGCAGCACGGCTACGCCCTCGGGCCCGACCTCGAGCGCGCGCTCGAGCAGGGGCTCGCCGGGGCGGCGGGGCCGCAGGCGATCGCCGAGCTCGTGGCGCTGCTCGACGACCACACCGAGGGTGAGGCGCCCTTCGTCGCGGCCCTGGATTGCGAGGAGCGCCCGGTGTGGGAGGCGGCCCTGCGCGCCCTGCGGCGTCGCAAGAGCAAGGCCCACCACGACCGCCTGCTGCACCTGATCGGCGAGCCGCTTGCGCCCGCGCTGGCGACCCTCGCGATCGAGGAGGTCGCGGACCTGGCCGCGGCCGGGGAGCCGCTGTTCGCCCTGGCGAACAAGGGGCCGACCCCCACGGTCCGCCGCAAGGCCCTGCGCGCCCTCGAGGCTCACAGCCTCCCCGGGGATCGCGTCGTCGCCCGGCTCCTGAGCGAGACCGAGGAGCGCGCGCGGCAGCAGCTCAAGGTGCACGCCGACGACGCCAAGCGCGAGCGGGTGGCCCGGGGCGGGCGCTCTCGTCAGCGGCCGCCGTACGAGCTCGTGCAGGCGCGCGCGACCCTCGCGACCTGCGCCCGTCTGCGCCTCCAGCGCGCCACGTCCCTCCGCGAGCTCGGCCCCACGGCGAGCGCGCTCGACGAGGCGGTGTGGCGCACGAACTCGACCTTGCGCGGCGCGCTGCACGCCCAGGCCGCGGAGCTCGTGGTCGGCGCGCCTCCCCGCGCGCTGCGCTCGCTGGAGCTCCAGTCCTCGGCCTCGCTGGGCGACGTCGCGTGGCTCGCCCGGGACCGCGTGGCGCAGGCGCGCTTCCTCGACTGGCTCGAAGAGCTCGGGCTCGAGTTCGCCCCGGACCAGCCCAGCCACGACCAGGTGCGCCAGACCCTCGCGGCCCTCCGCGCAGGGCTCGTAGGCCGCTTGCTCACGGGGGTCGAGGTCGACACCTCGACCAAGGGTGCGCTGGCGAAGAGCCTCTCCATGGCGCGCTACATGCCCCCGACCTGGGAGCGCTTCTTGCTCGCCGCGGCCGAGCGCTGGTCGCCGCCCCTGAGCGAGCTCCTGCCCACCATGGTCGCGGCCGCGGGGCGCGAGCTCGCGGGGCTGCCCACCCAGGGCTACGCGATCCGCCGGCGGGAGGAGCGCTTCACCCACTACGCGCGCGCGGCGCTGCGCCTCGAGCAGCACGTGCAGGCCAAGGCCTTCGCGGCGCTGGCGGACACCCCCGAGCTGCTGGCGCGGCTGCACGCGGCGCAGAACAACGTGGTCGACCTGCTGCAGGCCCTCGAGCGCACCCACGGCGAAGCCCTGGCCGACGCCCGCGCCGAGGTCGTGAGCTTGCTCGGCGAGGTCGGCGTCGAGGAGACCCGGGAGGCCCTCGCGGGCGAGGTCGGCTCGGCCAGCCGCGCCGTCCGCGCCGCC
>JAGQRJ010000190.1 GCA_020425635.1 Planctomycetota bacterium
GGTCGGGCTTGCCGCCCCAGAGGTAGCCCTCTCCGGTGTGGTTGTAGACCACGTCGAGGATCACCTTGATTCCCTTGGCGTGGAAGGCCCGCACCATGGCCTGGAGCTCACGGGTCGGTCCACCCGGGGTCTTGTCCTTGGCGTAGCGGCGGTCGGGGGCGAAGAAGCTCAGGTTGGCGTAGCCCCAGTAGTTGTCGCCCTGGGTCCCCTGAGCGATGTCGTTTTGGTCGTTGTCGGTCTCGTGCAGGGGGAGGAACTCGACCGCCGTGATCCCGAGCTGCCTGAGGTAGTCGGCCTTGCGGGCGGCGCCCGCGTAGGTGCCCCGCTCGTCGGCGGGCACGCTGGGGTCGTTCTTGGTGAACCCGCGGAGGTGAACCTCGTAGACGACCTCGTCCTTGAAGGGTCGGCTGGGGCCGCTCGAGCCGCCGCCTTCACCGAGGATCACGCCCTTGGGCGCCACCTGAGCCGTGTCGAAGGCGCGCTTCGGCCCCGAGGCGAACGCCGGCCCGTCGCTGAAGCGGGGGTTGATCGGGTCGTGGGTGAGCTCCTTGGCGTAGGGGTCGAACAGGACCTTGTTGGGGTTGAAGCGGTTGCCGGCGGCGTCGACGTCGGCCTGGAAGCCGACCTCGGTACCCGGGGTCCAGCTCGCGTCGTAGGGCCAGTTGGGCCCCCAGGCACGGAAGCCATAGAAGGGCTTCTCCGGCAAGTTCGCCGCCTGGAGCTGGGCGCTCGAGACCTGGAGTTCCCAGGCGTTGTTCGCCCCCCGCTGCATCGGCAGGCGCAGGCGCTCGCTCTCGCCCATGCGCCGCGCGAACAGGCAGAGCTCGATTCGGGTGGCGTGCTCCGAGTAGACCCGCACCGTGAGCCCGCCCGACGTGGCCTGGGCGCCCCAAGGGGCCGCGACCGCGGGCAAGCACGCGGCGAAGACCAGGGAGAGGCAGACCGCCGCTGTGGGGAAGGAGAAACGACGCGTCGAGCAAACCATGAAGTCTCCAGTTACGCGGACGAGTGCAAGCCCAGGACCAGACCTAAGTCTAATCCCAGCAAGCGGCATGGCGGCCAAGTTTGGGGATTGGTTTCGGAAGGGGATCGCGTTTCAGTTTACACTCGCATCATCCGTCGGCGCCCGCAGCAGGGGCCGCGGGGTGTCACCCCGGCGCTCGGAGGGCCGACCGTGTCCACGCCCCTCGCAGCGGACACCCCACCCGGGGCAAGCCCCGGGTTGGCACGCCCCCAGCGGATCTCGCGTGGGCTGCTCGGGCTGCTCAGCGCCGCCTTCCTCCTGCGCCTGGGCCTGAGCTGCGTCTCCTGGGGGAGCAACGACGCGCGGCTGTGGGAGCGGTTCGCGGAGCTCCTGGATCAACACGGGCTCGCCAACCTCTACCGCTACCAGACCCAGCCTCCTTTCAATCACCCGCCGCTCTCAGCGGGGCTGGGGTGGCTGCTGGGTCGAGCGTCGACCGCGACCGGGCTGTGGTTCCCCTTCCTCTGGCGCTTGCCCCAGATCGCGGCCGAGGGGCTGGTCGTGGGAATCCTCTGGCGGCGTTGGGGAGGAAGCCAGGGCCCCCCCCTGGCCGCGATCGCGGCCGCGTGGAGCGTGTGTGGGATCTGGGTGAGCGCCTACCACGGCAACACCGATTGCCTGTGCAGCGCCCTCTGCCTCCTCTCGCTCTACCTCCTGGAGTCCCGCGACGACCCAGGGGGCTGCCTCCGGGCTGGGCTCGTGCTTGGCCTGGCGATCAACGTCAAGCTGATCCCGGCGCTGCTCGTGCCCGTGTTCGTGGTCCGCTGCCGCAGCTCCCGCGAGCTGGGGCTGCTGCTGCTCGGGCTCGGGCTGTGCAGCCTGCCCTTCGGCTATGGACTCTGGCTGGCGGGCGCGGACTTCGTGCGCAACGTCTTCCGCTACGCCCCGCTGGCCGATCAGTGGGGCGTCGCTGGGTTGATCCGCACCGTGAGCGGTGCCTCGCCCGGGACGCAGCAAGCCCTCCTCTCGACCTACGCCGCCGCGGGCCGCGGGATCGTGATCCTGTCTGCCTTGCTCGCCGCGGCCAGCGGCTGGAGGCGACGCGCTGTCTCCAACGACGGCTATCGGCTGGCGGCCTGGGTCATTTGCGCGTTCCTCGTGTTCTCCCCGGGGTTCGGAGTCCAATACCTGGCCTACCTCGGCCCGCTGCTCCTGGCCTACAGGCCGCGGTCTGGCGCGGTGTATTGCACGGGCGCCGGGGTGTTCCTGACCGTGGTCTACCTGAGCTACCGGGTTCGCTGGTTCCCTCTGACGTCCAGTCACTCCAGCCGCATGGGCGCCGTCCCAACGCTGAGCGGGCTGGCCTTGTGGGTCGGCATGGCGTGGTGGCTCGGGCGGGGGGCGCTCGACGCGCTGCGCGGCGTCGCTCCTCCGACGTCACCCCAGGCAGCCCAGTAGCCTCAGAAGGTCACCTGGACGCCAACGCCCACGAAGACCCACAGCGTCGAGGACCTGGGGAACGTGAAGACCGCGCTCGCTGCGCTCCCCGAGACGATCTTGGCGCGACTCTTGTCGAGCTCTCGCGAGCCGACCTGGACCGTCCCGCGCACCGAGATCCGACCCACCACCGCGCCTGCCCCGACCCCGCCACGGATCAGATACCCCTCCGACGAGAAGACCCCGCCCAGGTCGTTGTCGACCTCGACGTCGGGCAAGAAGGTGTAGCTCGCGAAGGTGTCGAGGTGCAGCACGCTCGACACCCTGAACTCCAAACCCAGGCCGGCGGTGACGCCGTGTCCGAGGATCGTCTCGTCGATCTTCCGCGCCACGCGTCCGTTCAGGTCCTGGAGGAGCACCTTGACGCCGTCGAGCTCGAACTCGGAGCGCTCGAAGCTCATGAAGTCCAGGGTGTAGCCCAGCGTTGGAACCAGGGCGATCGACGGGCCAGGCTGCACGCGGTAGCCGAGCCCAAGGTCGAACAGGGTGGTGGCGACGCTGAGGTCGTTCTCTTGACGCGCGGTTGGGAGCCGAGCGCTCTCGCGACCGCCCCCCAGCACGGTGCCGACCCCCAGGTAGGGGGAGAACCCGCTCAGGTTCAGCTCCAGCTTCGTCTGGAATCCAAAGCTGCCTTCTTCGAAGGTGGATTTGACGCGTTGGGAAGAGAGCGTCTCGCCGTAGCTGAAGTAGGCGCCGCCCATGTCTGCGGTCACCCGCAGGGTCCACGCGTCGTCGCGGGGCTCCTCCTGGGCTAAGGGGACGGGCTCGGCGCGCCCTGGGACGTTGAGGCCGGCCTCCTGCGCGCAAGCAGCGCTGGCGATCAAGAAGCCGAGCAGGAGCCTGCCTGCAGCCGTCATGGTTTCCCCCCCTTTGTGTGCGCCCCATGCACATCGACCTCCAGGCTACGAGCCACCCGTCTGGGGCACCAGCGGTTCGGGCCGCGCTCAGTAGCGCAGCACCCCCGCCACCAGCTCGCTCGAACAAGGGAACTCGGCCTGGGGCACGCAGTGCGCGACTCCGCCCCGCCGCAGGGTCTCGGCGGCGATCAGGTCGAGGAGGTCCAGCGCGCCCGGAACCCAGTTCGCCTGCAGACACGGCGCCCCCCCGGGCTCGAGGGTGGCCCACACGAAGGCGTCCTGGGCGACGAACACGCGGTCGAGACGACCAGCGCGCGCGTGCTCGTACGCCGCGAGCGGGAACTCGACGGTCCGCGAGACGCACTGAGCCTCCAGGTAGCGCGCGGTCGAGGTCTGTCGGCGTGCCTTGAACGGCGGCACGATCTCGAGCGCCCTCCGGTGCAGTTCGCTCAGGTCGACTCGCTCCGAGTTCCCCAGCAGACCTTGCTCCACCAGGGGTTTGTAGGTGTTGGCGTGTCGGTAGGTCGCGAGCATTGAGCCGACCCCCGCCAGCACCAGCGGCTCCTTGGCTCCGCGCAAGACGGGCTCGACGAGCTTGGCGACGGCGTGGCAGAAGCGCTGCTCGCGCACCTTGGGGTCCTCGGTGCCGGTGTCCCCATGTCCATGGAACGCAACCGTCGGCCGACCGGACATCCCTTGACGTGACCCGGCGTGCGAGTGCAGCTGTCGCTCGCGCAGGTCGGCCGCCTCGAGTTCGTAGACCGCCTCGATCCCGGGGATCTCGACCTCACTCCACGTGAAGGGGTCCGCGCGGTAGAGCCTCACTGAGTTGCGCGCCAGCGCCAACACCCAGACCCCGTCGCCCGCGTCGAGGAGCGGCAAGAGCGGCTTGGTGTGCGAGCGGGGCCCGACGACGACGTACTCGGGCAGGGGGAAGGGCACGCGAAACGCGCGCGCATCGTCAGGAGTCACGAAGAGGGCCAGCCCGTCCTGGCATCCGGCCCAGAACTCGGGGGCCGCGCACGCGTCCAGCGCCTCGGCGAGTTGGTCGCGGGCGTCCTTGCGCGAGCAGCCGAGCGCGCCCAGACGCTCCTCCGCCAGCTGCAACAACCCCTGCAGCACCCGTCGGTTTTGGGCTGTCTCCGCGCGCGAGCGAGAGGTCGGCAAGAACGCAGAAATCACGGGCCTCCCGTCGCCTTCGTCCGCGTCGAGCAAGCGATTCAGGTCAGCAGGGGTCAACGGCTGGTGCTCGATCATGAGTCCTCCTGCGGGACGCAGTTCGACGTCCCCGCGCAGCGAATGGCGAGGGTCGCCTCGAGGGTGCTGCCCCGGCGACGTCCGCTCGCGCTCGAGGTCTCGAAGCTTCGAGCAACTGGGGTGCCGCACTCGTGCTCTGGCACGTGGAGTTCGAGGACGCGGGGTCAGGACTTACCCCGCAAGGACGTCCCTCCCCCGCAAGTGGCTGGGGAAGATTCCCCACGGGTGAGGGATTGGGCCCACCCCGCCTCGGCGCGCGCCCCGACCCGGATCCGTCGGTGCCCTCCAGGAGGCCGTCCTCGACTACGCGGGGTCGTCGCCCCCCCGCAGCGCGCGCAGGGCGTCGAGGCGCTGGCGGAGCTGCACTTCGAAGCCGCGCGCGCTCGGCTCGTAGAAGCGGACGTCGCCGAGCTCGGCGGGCATGTGGCGCTGGGCGTTGACGCCGTCAGCGGAGTCGTGGGCGTAGGCGTAGCCCTCGCCGTGCCCGAGCTCCCGCATGAGCTTGGTGGGGGCGTTGCGCAGGTGGGCCGGCACCGGGAGCGCGCCGCGCTCGCGGACGCTGGCCAGGGCGGCGTTGATCGCGGCGTAGCTCGCGTTGCTCTTGGGGGCCAAGGCGAGGTAGGCCACCCCCTGGGCGAGGTTGATCCGGGCCTCGGGGAGCCCGACGAACTCGACCGCCCGCATGACGTTCAGCGCGACCTCGAGCGCCATGGGGTCGGCGTTGCCGACGTCCTCCGACGCGAAGATCACCATGCGCCGGGCGACGAAGCGCGGCGGCTCGCCCCCCTCGAGCATGCAGGCGAGGTAGTAGATCGCGGCGTCGGGGTCGGAGCCGCGCAGGCTCTTGATGAACGCGCTGACGGTGTCGTAGTGCTGATCGCCGGCCTTGTCGTAGCGGACCCCGCTCCCGGCGAGGCAGCGCTCGACGTGGGCCGGGAGGATCCGCTCGTCGGCCAGTGAGGCCGCGGTCTCGAGCACGTTCAGCGCGCGGCGCGCGTCGCCCTGGGCAGCCCGCGCGACCCACTCCACGGCCTGGGGATCGATCTCCAGCCCCAATCCGCGCTCGGAGTCCGTGGCGGCCCGCTCGACCAGGGCGCGCAGCGGCGCCTCGCCGATCGGTTCGAGCACGACCACCCGCGCCCGGGAGAGCAAGGCCGCGTTGACCTCGAAGGACGGGTTCTCGGTCGTGGCCCCCACGAGCACGATCAACCCCGACTCCACGTGGGGGAGGAAGGCGTCTTGTTGGGAGCGATTGAAGCGGTGGATCTCGTCGACGAAGAGCACCGTGCCCTTCCCGTCGAGGCGCTCCGTGTCGCGGGCGGCGCTCACGATCTCGCGCACCTGCTTGACCCCGCCGAGCACGGCTGAGAAGGCGACGAAGGGCTGCTCCAGGTCGCGGGCGAGCAGGCGCGCGAGGGTCGTCTTGCCGCACCCCGGCGGCCCCCAGAGGATCAGGCTCGGGAGCTGCTTGCGGGCCAGGCAGCCCGCCAGGAAGCCCTCTGGTCCGGTCACCTGCTCCTGGCCCACGACCTCGCTCAAGGTCCGCGGGCGCATGCGCTCGGCCAGGGGGGGTCGCAGGGGCGCGGCGGGGATCGGGTCGAACAGGCTGCGGCTCATGCTCCGCCCGCCTGGGCGCGGTAGGTCGCGTGCCCCTGCGTCGCGAGGGCCGCGGCGGCGGCGTCGGCCGCTGGGGCGTCGGCCGCGAGCCCGATCAGTGTGCTCCCGCTCCCGGACACCCAGCCGCTGAGGATCCCCGGTGTGGACCGCAGCGCCCCCAGGGGCTCGGCGAGGGCGGGGAACGCCGCCAGGGCTGCCCCCTCCAGGCGGTTGAACACGGCGCCGGCCACGGCGCGCGGGCCCCCGGCGAGCGCGGCCAGCAGGGCGTCGGGCGCCAGGGGCTCGTCAGGCAAGAGCGGGCCCAGGGCCCGGTAGACGGCGGGGGTCGGGCAGCCGAAGGGAGGGACGAGGAGCACCAGGGGCAGGGCAGGGCAGGGGAGCAGGCGCTCGAGCTCCTCCCCGCGGCCGCGGCCGCGCTGCGCGCCGCCGCGCACGAAGAACGCGACGTCGGACCCGA
>JAGQRJ010000191.1 GCA_020425635.1 Planctomycetota bacterium
CCCCGCCCGCGGGTCCGTCGCCCTTGCTCCGGGCCTACCTCGAGCTCCAGCTCGATCGGCGCCCCGCGGCGATCCTCGCCGCCCGCGCCCGCCCCGCCCCGATCACCTCCGCGGACCTCGCCGCGCCGAACACCGGCGACCCGGCCTGGATCGCCTCCCAAGCCGCCGTCTTCGGCCGCGCGGTGACCCTCGGCGACTACCCCGAGCTGCGCGCGGCCCTCAGCCTGCTCCCGGCCGCCGAGGCGGTCCAGGCCCACCAGTTCGTGCTGCGCAAGCTCGCCGAGCCGCCCGACCCGCGCCGGCCGCGGGCCGAGCCCGACCAGCCCTCCCTCGACCCGGCCCACGTGCTCGGGCTCCCCGACCTGGTCGGACTGATCGACGCCGCCCCCGCGGAGCCGAGCGCCGAGACCCTCGCCCTGCTCGCGCCCCTGGTCGAGCTCTCGCTGCGCCAGGGCCACGCCCTGGACGCCCTGGTCGCGCGCTGGCTGCGGGGCACACGCTGGCTCGGCGGCGCCGTGCCCGCCCGCCGCCACGCGGCGGGGCGGATCCTGCTCGCGGCCCAGCAGCCGCAGGCGGTGGAGCCCTTCCTCCCCCTCCCCGGGCTCGCCTGCGGGGCGCCCAGCCCCGACGACCTCAAGCTGCTCGTCGAGACCTACGAGGCGCTGTATCGCGCCGACGGCAAGGGCTCCGCGCTCGAGGCCGCCTGGAGCCTGAACCTCGTGCTCCTGGCCCGCTCGGACCTCGAGCCCGAGCCGCGGCACGTGGCCACCGTGCGCGCGGTCGACCTGGCCGCGCGCCTCAAGGAGGCTCGCGGCCAGGCCTGGCTCGAGGCGACCTTCACCGCGGAGCCCGAGCGCGGCATGAGCGTGCTCGCGGCCGTCGGCCGCAGCGCCGCCGCCGCGCGCCTGGAGCTGGCGAAGGAGCCCGAGCAGCGCCTGCGGACCCTGCGCCTGCAGCACGAGGTCGTCGAGGCGCTGCTCGCCCACCACCCGCAGCGGGCCGACGCCTGGCGCCCGACCCTCGACCTGCTCGCGCAAAACTGGCTCGCCGAGGCCGACTACTCCGCCGCCCTCTCCCAGGGCGCGGGCGAGGTCGGCGGCTGGCGCTACGACCGCTACGGCAACCTCTACTTCCCCCAGGAGACGCGCCGCGACCCCCGGCAACCCGACCCGATCGAGCCCGCCGAGCTGCTCGAGCAGGTCCCCGGCGACGCCTGGCGCGCGCGGGTCGACCCCAGCTTGCGCGCGCGCTTCCTCGCCGCCGCCGCTCGCCTCGCGCTCAAGGGCTACGACGAAGACGTCGCCATGGCCTGGATCGAGCAGACCGCCGCGCTCGACCCCGCGGGCGCCCACGACCTGGCCGAGTCGTTCGTCACCCGCTGGGCCCAGAGCCACGACCCCAACTCGCAGCAGCGCCAGCGCAACCCCTACATTTCCATGTGGGGCTTCCAGCAGCGCCTGGCGGGGATCCCCCTGACCCGCTCGAAGCAAGAGCAGAACCTGCGCGAGCTCGCGGAGTGGGCCAAGAAGCTGCGCGCGCTGCCGATCGAGCCCGTCGACCAGACGCTCCTGGCCCAGGCCTTCATGCGCGCACACAGCCAGGCCGAGGTCTACCGCCTCGACGCCCTCGAGCGCGTGTTCGGCGGGGTCGACGAGCTCGCCCCAGCCACCCTCGCCGAGCTCGTGCAGACCATGCGCACCAACCTCGGCGGCGTGTGGCGCGACCCCAAGGTCCAGGACGCCAAACAGACCCAGCGCAAGGACAAGGAGATCCAGGCCCAGGTCCTCGCGGGCTACGCCCAGGCGACCCAGCTCCTCGAGCGCGGCCTGGCCTCCGCCCCCGACGACTGGCAGCTGCTCCTCGCCCTCGCCACCGTGCGCCACGATCACAACGTCTACCTGCGCTACGACGTGGCGAGCAGCACCGACTTCACCGCGGCGCGCAAGGCGGCCTTCGCCGACTTCGCCGCCGCGGCCGCAGCCTACGCCCGCGCCGCGCCCGCCCTCGCGGAGGACGAGCGCTCGGTCGCGGTCTACCAGCGCTGGCTCTACGCCAGCCTGGGCGCCTCGGACCTCGAGTTGGTCCGCGCACAACACACCCCCGACCCCAAACAGCCGCCGGCGATCCGCGCCGCGCTGGAGGCCCTCGACCCCGACCTCCGCGAGTGGCACCGCGAGCGCCTGGCGAGCGACCTGTTCACGCGCATGGGCGCCGTCGACCCCGCGGTCAAGGGCGCCTACCTGCGCGCCGGGTTCGCCGCGATCGGCGAGCACCCTGCCGCCCGCGAGGCGAAGGCCGTGCTCGACTACTACGCCGACCTCGTGCGCGAGATCCAGCTCAGGGCGCGCATCGACGGCACCGACCGCGTCGGCCACGCGCGACCCTTCGGCGTGTTCGTCTCGATCCGCCACACCGAGCACATTGAGCGCGAGTCCGGCGGCTTCGGGAAGTACCTGCAGAACCAGAACGCGCAGCGCTTCGCCTACAACTACGGCCGCCCGCTCGCCGACTACCGCGACAAGTTCGAAGAGGCTACCCGCGAGGCGCTCACCGAGCAGTTCGACGTGCTCTCGGTCACCTTCTCGGAGCCCGACGTCGAGTCGCGCGGCGACCCCGAGCCGGGCTGGCGGGTGACCCCCTACGCCTACGTCCTGCTCCAGGCACGCGGCCCCGAGGTCGACACGCTCCCCAGCCTGAGCCTCGACCTCGACTTCATCGACACCTCGGGCTACGTCGTGCTCCCGATCGCCTCGCCGCGCCTGCCCCTCGACGCGCGGCCCGAGCTCGGCGACCCCCGCCCCCTCGAGGCCCTCGAGCTGACCCAGACCCTCGACGAGCGCCAGGCCGGCGAGGGCAAGCTCGTGCTCGAGGTCCGCGCCAAGGCCCGCGGGCTGATCCCGCCGCTCGAGGACGTGCTCGCGCTCGACCCGCCGGGCTTCGAGGTCGGCGAGGTCAGCGACCAGCAAGTCAGCGCCGCGGAGCTCGACCCCAGCGGCGACGAGCTCGCGATCCGCTCGGAGCGCAGCTGGACCGTGCTCCTGCGCGGAAAGGAGGGGCTGAAGCGCCTCCCGCGGATCTTCGAGTTCGGCGCGCCGAAGCTGCCCGACGCGACCGCGATCTACCAGCGCTACGTCGACGCCGACCTGGAGCAGGTCGAGCCGCGGGTCGACCTCGAGGCGGAGTACGGGGCGGAGCGCACCCCCTGGGGTGGGATCGTGCTCTTCGTCTTGATCGTCGGGGGCCTCGGCCTCGGCGGCGCGCTCTGGATTCGTCGCGCCCCCGCGCCGGAAGCGATCGTGCGCTTCCCGCTCCCCGACCCGCTGACCCCCTTCAGCGCGCTGGCCTTCCTCGCCCGCCTGCGCGCAGAGGTCCCCTTCGACGACGCCGACGCCGCGGCCCTCGAGCGGGAGCGCGCCGAGCTCGAGCGCGCACACTTCGGCCCCGACGCCCAGGGGTCGAGCGACGGCCTGCAGGCCCTCGTCGAACGCTGGGCCGCCCGCGCCGCGCAAGCGTCTCCGCGTTGAAAGAGCTGCGCGCGGGAGCCGTCGCGGGTGCGACAGTTCCCTGAGTTCGAGGCCCTTCGTGACGGGGCCCGGCGAGCTCGGGTTCGCCTCGCCGGGTTCGCGAGCTCGGCCCCCGGGCGGAGGCGAGCTCCGCCCCTACGGCTTGGTAGCCAGAGGCCTCAGCGCGGGCCTCGTCACTCGAAGGACGGGGGCTCGTCCAGGATCATGGTCCGGTTCGCCGGGTCGTCCCCCTGCTTCTCGTCGTCGAAGCTCGGCGTCTCGTCGAGGATCATGGTCCGGTTCGCAGGATCGTCTGCGGGCGGCGCCCCGAAGCTCGGCGCCTCGTCCAAGACCATGGTTCGGTCCGCGCCCGGGGGCAGGCCGTCCCCGAAGCTCGGCGCCTCGTCCAGCACCATGGTCCGGTCCGCGCCCGGAGGCAGGCCGTCCCCGAAGCTCGGCGCCTCGTCCAGCACCATGGTCCGGTCCGCGCCCGGGGGCAGGCCGTCGTCGAAGCTCGGCGCCTCGTCCAGGATCATGGTCCGGTTCGCCGGGTCTTGGGCCGACGGCGGATCGAAGCTCGGCGCGGAGTCGAGGACCATGGTCCGGTCTGCCCCGGGAGGCATGGGGTCCTCGAAGCTCGGCGCCTCGTCCAAGATCATGGTCCGGTTCGCCGCGTCCTCCGCCGCCGGCGGGTCGAAGCTCGGCGCGCCGTCGAGCACGATCGTGCGGTCCGCGGCGGGCGGCGACTCCGAATCGCCAAAGCTGGGCGCCTCGAAGCTCGGCGCGCCGTCGAGCACGATCGTGCGGTCGACCCCCGGGGGAGACGGATCGTCGAAGCTGGGGACGGAGTCGAGCATCAAGGTGCGGTCGACGCCGCCGGGCGACGGGTCCTGCCCGAACTGCGGCGCAGCGTCGAGCGGCTTGCGCGCGCGGTCGGTGAGCTCGTACGGGGCGTCGGCCCTGGGGACGGACTCCTGGGCGTTGGCCTGAGCGGCCCGCGCCGCCCGGATCGCGTCCTGGACGTCAGCTCCCCCCCCTCCGACCATGGTCTCGCCGAAGGGGTCGGCGTTGCCGACCACCACCCCCACCTGGGAGCGCCGAACGGGCGGCGCAGGCGAGGCGTCCGTCGTCGGTTCGGCCTCGGGAAACTCCGGCTGATCGTCGAAGATCGCGGTCCGGGCGGCGGCGTCGTTTGGGTCGTAGGGGCCCTTCCTGGCGTCGGCAGGCCGGCCGGCTGGCGGCGGGGTCACCGTCCCCCGACGTGGGGGGGGCGGCGGCGGCGGCGGCGGCGGCGCGCCGAAGGGCCCCGGAGCCGGCG
>JAGQRJ010000192.1 GCA_020425635.1 Planctomycetota bacterium
CTCGTCGCCGCCGACTGCGTTGGTCGCCGGCCACGTAAACCCATTACGCTCGGACCGGCTCCCGCCTTGTCGGACGACGACGAGTGCGGCGCGAGGCCATTACCTGAGTTTGCGGACAGAGCCTAGTCGACGACCGCGATCATGTCGTCGGAGTCGAGGGCTTCGGGCTCGCGGGGGGGCGGCTGGAGGATCAGCGCGCCCAGGGGGGGCAGGTCGACGGCGGCCGAGCAGGGCTGGTTCTTCCAGGGCTGCTCGCTGGCCGTGATCGCCTGCTCGGTGGCCCCGCCGCTCCCGCCGAAGTCGGCGGCGTCGGAGTCGAAGAGCACGCCGTAGGGGCCGGGCAGGGGCAGCCCGACCCGGAAGCCCGAGCGCGGCACCGGGGTCAGGTTCAACACGACCACGAGCTGCTCGTCGCCGCCGATCCTGCGGTAGCTGATCACCGTGTGCTCGGCGTCGTCGCAGTCGATCCAGGCGAAGCCGCGGGGCTCGTGGTCGGCCTCCCACAGGCTGGGGTGCGCGTGGTAGACCGCGCCGAGCTGCTCGAGGAAGCGCGCGAAGGCCGCCCGGGCGGGGTCGGCGTCCCACAGGTGCCAGTCGAGGCTCTTGTCGTGGTTCCACTCGGCGTCGGGCGCGAGCTCGGTGCCCATGAACAGGAGCTGCTTGCCCGGGCGCGTGAACATGTAGCTCAGGAGCAGGCGCAGGTTCGCCAGGCGCTGCCAGTCGTCGCCGGGCATTTTGCGCCACAGCGAGCCCTTCATGTGCACGACCTCGTCGTGGCTCAGCGGCATGACGAAGCGCTCGGAGTATTCGTAGACCATGGAGAAGGTCAGCTTCCCCAGGTGGTACTGCCGGTAGATCGGGTCCATGCGGAACACCTCGAGGGTGTCGTGCATCCAGCCCATGTTCCACTTGAAGGTGAACCCCAGGCCGCCCTCCGCCACGTCCTTGGTGACCTCGGGCCAGGCCGTCGACTCCTCGGCCACGGTGAAGCAGCCCGGGCACTCCTCGGGGACCCAGCGGTTGAGCTCGCGGAAGAACGAGACCGCCTCCAGGTTCTCGTTGCCCCCGTGCTGATTGGGGATCCAGCCGCCGGGCTCGCGGCTGTAGTCGAGGTAGAGCATGGAGGCCACGGCGTCGACCCGCAGCGCGTCGAAGTGGAACTCCTCGAGCCAATACAGCGCGTTGGCCAGGAGGAAGCAGCGGACCTCGGGGCGCCCGAGGTCGAAGATCAAGGTGTCCCAGTCGGGGTGGTAGCCGCGGCGGGGGTCGGGGTGCTCGTAGAGGCACTCGCCGGTGAAGCGCCCGAGGGAGAAGTCGTCCTTGGGGAAGTGCGCGGGGACCCAGTCGAGGATCACCCCGATCCCGGCCTGGTGGCACTGGTCGACGAAGTAGCGCAGGTCGTCGGGCTCGCCGTGGCGCGCGGTGGGCGCGTAGTAGCCGCTGACCTGGTAGCCCCACGAGCCGGTGAAGGGGTGCTCGGCGATCGGCAGGAGCTCGAGGTGCGTGAAGCCGAAGCGCTGGGCGTGCGCGATCAAGGCCGGGGCGAGCTCGCGGTAGCTCAGCACCCGGTCGCCCTCTTCGGGGACCCGCAGCCACGAGCCGAGGTGGACCTCGTAGACCGAGAGCGGCGCGCGCCGCGGGTCGCGCTCCGCGCGCGCCGCGAGGTAGGCCCCGTCGCCCCATTCATACTCCGAGCGCACGACCCGCGAGGCGGTGTTGGGGGGCGCCTCGGCGGCGCGCGCCAGCGGGTCGGCCTTGAGCACGATCTCGCGCGCCTGAGAGAAGAGCTCGAACTTGTAGTGCGCGCCCGGCTCGACCCACGGCACGAAGAGCTCCCACACCCCGCTCGAACCCAGCGCGCGCATGGGGAGCTGGCGGCCGTCCCAGTCGCAGAAGTCGCCGACCACGCTCACCCGGCGGACCCCCGGCGCCCACACCGCGAAGGCGACCCCGGCGACGCCGTCCTGCGTGCACGGCCGCGCGCCGAGCGCCTCCCACAGCCGGCGGTGGCGGCCCTCGGCGAACAGGTGCAGGTCGAGCTCGCCCAGGGTCGGCAAGAAGCGGTAGGGGTCCTCGCGCTCCCACGCGCTGCCGTCGCTGAAGTGCAGGCGCACGCGGTAGGCCTCGGCCCCCGGGACCTCGCCCGCGAACAGCCCCCCGGTCACGCGCTCGAGGGGGTAGGCCTGCGCGCCCTGCAGCGCCTCGGCCCGCACGGCGTGCGGGTGATAGACCCGCACCACCCAGCGCCCCTCGACCGCGTGCAAGCCGAGCACGGTGTGGGGGTCGGCGAGCTCGCCGCAGAGCAGCCTCCCGCGCGCCTGCAGGTCGCCGCCCAGCCGCGCCAGGCGATCGTCGGGCTTGCCGTTGGGCTTGCCGTTGGGCTTGCCGCTGGGCTTGCCGCTTGGCTTGCCGCTGGGCTTGCCGTTGGGCTTGCCGCCTGGCTTGCCGCTGGGCTTGCCGCTGGGCTCGCCGTGGGTCTCGTCGTCGGTCATGCAGACCCTCGCCAGCGCAGCACGATCACCGCTTGCTTGGGGACCTCGACGCCGAAGGCCCCCGCCTCCACCGGGTCGGTCGCCAGCGCGACCTCCCACCCCCCGGGGAGCCCCCGCGGGTAGCGAAACGGCTGCGGCTCGAGGCCGCCGTTGATCAGCACGAGCAGGGTGCTCCCCGGCAGCGGGTGGCCGTCGACGTCGGTCGCGTCGATCGCCACGTCGGGGATCAGCATGCCCAGGATCCGCCCGCCGGGGTCGGCCCAGTCGTGGCCCTCGAGCTCGCCGCCGTCGGGGCGGATCCAGCTCAGGTCCTTGGGCCCCTCGGCCAGGGTCCGCCCGTGGAAGTGCTCGCGGCGCCGCAGGCCCGGCTCGCTGCGGCGCAGCCCGAACGCGCAGCGGGTGAAGGTGAGCAGGTCCTTGGCCTCGGCGTCCGAGAGGTCCCAGTCGACCCAGCTCAGTGGGCCGTCCTGGCAGTAGGCGTTGTTGTTGCCGCGCTGGGTGCGCCCGAGCTCGTCGCCGTGGGAGAGCATGGGGATCCCCTGCGAGACCGCCAGCGTGGCGATCATGCAGCGCATGATCCGCAGCCGCTGCGCCGCGCGCTCGGGGTCGCGGGTCGGGCCCTCTTCGCCGCAGTTCTGGCTGTAGTTGGCGTCGGTGCCGTCGCGGTTCTCTTCGCCGTTGCGTTCGTTGTGCTTGCGCGCGTAGGTCACGAGGTCGCGCAGGGTGAAGCCGTCGTGGCAGGTCACGAAGTTCACGCTCGACTCGGGTCCGCCGAACACGTCGCTGCTCCCCGCGAGGCGCGAGGCGAGCTCGCCGCGCACCGGGTCGCCGCGCCAGAAGCGGCGCACGCAGTCGCGGTAGGGCCCGTTCCACTCGCCCCAGCGCGGACCGAACCCACCCACCAGGTAGCCGCCGTGCCCGGCGTCCCAGGGCTCCGCGATCAGCTTGACCTGGCCCAGCACCGGGTCTTGCTCGATCGCGTTCAGGAGCCCCCGCCGCAGGCGCCCCTCGGCGTCGCGGAGCATGGCCGGCGCCAGGTCGAAGCGGAAGCCGTCGACGTGGAACTCCTCGACCCAGCGCCGGAGCGAGTCGAGGATCAGCTGCCAGGCGCGGGGGTGCTCGCCGTTGAGGGTGTTGCCGCAGCCGGTGAAGTCGGCGTAGCCCCGCGGCGCGGCCGTCGCCAGGTGGTAGTAGGCGGCGTTGTCGAAGCCGCGCAGGCTGAGCGTGGGGCCGAACTGGTTGCCCTCGACGGTGTGGTTGTAGACCACGTCGAGCAAGACCTCGAGCCCCGCCGCGTGCAGCTCGCGGACCATGGTCTGGAACTCGCGCACCTGGCGCCCGTCCCAGCCCGTGGCGAAGCGGCCGTCGGGGGCGCCGTAGGCCAGGGGGCTGTAGCCCCAGTAGTTGGCGAGGCCCTGGGAGAGCAGGTGCGGCTCCGTCGCCGACTGCGCCACCGGGAGGAGCTCGATCGCCGTGACCCCCAGCGCGAGCAGGTGCTCGATCACCGCCGGCGACGCCAGGCCGAGGTAGGTCCCGCGCAGCTCGGGGGGCACGCCGGGGTGCCGCGCGGTCAGGCCCTTGACGTGCGCCTCGTAGATCACGGTGTCGGCCCAGGCGGTGTTGGGGCGCGGGTCGTCGCTGCAGCTCCAGCCGGGCTCGACCACGAGGGCCTTGGGCACGAAGGGGGCGCTGTCGCGGGGGTCCCAGCTCAGGTCGAGGGCAGGGTCGCCCACGGTGTAGCCGTGGGTCACGTGGCTGCACACGCAGGGGCTGTCGAGGGCGCGCGCGTAGGGGTCGACGAGGAGCTTGGCCGGGTTGTGGCGCAGCCCGCGCTCGGGGTCGTAGGGCCCGTGCACGCGGTAGCCGTAGCGCTGCCCGACGCCGACCCCGGGCAGGTAGCCGCACCACACCCCCGCGGGGTCGCGCGAGAGCCGCACGCGCTGCTCCCGCTCGGCGCCGTCGAACAGGCACAGCTCCACCCGGGTCGCGCTCTCGCTGAAGACCGCGAAGTTCACCCC
>JAGQRJ010000023.1 GCA_020425635.1 Planctomycetota bacterium
CCATGCCCTCGATGTCGATACCGTTCTCCTTGCTCGGGATCTCGAAGAAGGGACGCAGCAGCGGGTCTTTGCGCAGCCGTTTGCCGAGATCGATGCGATCCGGTTCGCCGACCTCGCCGAGCGAACTTTGTAGGGTCTGCGCCGGAGTGGGAGAGGTACGGGGCGAGATTTGAAAGCACGGACCAGCTTTGCGCCGGGGGCGTTGTGTGCCCTCGTGTGCCTCTTCGTTTCCAGCGGGTGCGGCGGCTCCAGCAGCCGCGCGTCGGCGCCCGCCACCACGACGACGACCGCCCCCACGACCTCGGGGAGCAGCGCGCCGAGCGCGTCGACGGTCGACGGCGCGGCCCTCGCCAGCGCCATGCAGGCCCGGCGCGCGGCCTACCTGAGCTACTCGGCGCTGGGCTCGAGCGAGTACTCGCAGCTCGCGAAGTTGGAGCTGGGGCTGCCCGTCGACCCGGCGGTCCTGACCGCGCAGCTCGACTTCGTCGACTCGCGCAAGGACACGGCCGACTTCCACGTGGCCACCCTGCTGCGGATCCTCTACCGCCACGGCCAGAGCCCGGCCCTGCCCCCGGCCTACGTCCAGCGCGCGCGGACGAGCCTGCTCGGCTTCCGCTACTGGATCGACGAGCTCTGGGGCCAAGACGACATGGTGTTCTGGTCGGAGAACCACCAGATCCTGTTCGCCTCCTGCGAGTACCTCGCGGGCCAGCGCTACCCGAGCGAGGTCTTCGGCGCGAGCGGGTTCACGGGGGCCCAGCGCATGCAGCGCGCGCGCCCGCGGATCCTGCGCTGGCTCGACCACCGCCTGCGCTTCGGGTTCAGCGAGTTCTTCTCGGCCGTCTACTACCCGCACGACGTCTCGCCGCTCCTGAACCTGGTCGACTTCGCCCAGGACCCCGAGATCCAGACCCGCGCGGCCATGGTCCTCGACCTGCTCGTGTTCGACCTCGCGCGCGCGACCCACCAGGGTGTGCTCGGCATGCCCTCGGGGCGGCAATACGTCGAGCAGAAGCTCGGCGGACGCAACCAGTCGATCGGCGACCTGGTGGAGATCCTGTTCGGCACCCGCGGCGACTTCGCGCGCAAGGGGAGCACCGCGGGCACGAGCTTCGCCACCTCCAGCTATCGGGTGCCCCAGGTGCTGCTCGCGATCGGGCGCGACAAGCAGCGCGCGCGCTACCTCGAGCGCGCCCGGGTCGGGCTGAGCTTCGCCGAGGGCCCCGCGGAGGGGATCGGCTTCACCTCCCTCGAAGACGGCATGTTCTGGTGGGGTCAGGGCGGCTACATGGCCCCCGAAGCGATCGCGCTGACCCGCGACATGCTCGACGCCTACGACCTGTGGGGCAGCGCGATCTTCAAGTACATGCTCCCCCTGCGCTGGCTGCCCCGCAGCGCGCTGGCCTGGGTCAGCGACAGCCTGCGCGTGGCCTCCCACGGCTCGTTCCTCGGCGGCGCGCAGACCACCTGCTTCCGTACCCCCGACGCCCAGCTCGCGAGCGCCCAGGCCTTCCTCCCGGGCGAGGTCGGCTTCCAGGCCCACGCCTGGCAGGCGACCCTCGGCATGGACGCGGTCGTGTTCACCACCGCGCCGGGCCTCGTCGGCCGGCAAGGGCCCGGCCCGTGGACGGGCAGCGGCTCCATGCCCCACGTGGTCCAGCACGAGAACGTGGCCCTGATCCTCTACAACCCCGGCACGCTGCAGCGCGCGCTGTGGCCGCCCTACAGCCACGCCTACTTCCCGCGGGCGGCGTTCCAGGAGCTCGAGCAGCGCGGCGGCTGGAGCTTCGGGCGCAAGGACGACGGCTACGTCGCGCTCTACTCGGCGGAGCCGACCCAGTGGACGCGCAGCGGCCCCGAGGCCGGGCACGAGCTGGTGGCCTACGCCCCGCGCAACGCCTGGATCTGCGTGGTCGGCAACTTCGCCGAGCACGGGACCTTCGCCCAGTTCGTGGACGCGGTCAGCCAGGGCCGGGTCGACACCCTGGGCTCGGGGCAAGGCGCGCCGAGCGATCCGTTCCACGTCGAGTACGACGCCCCCGGGGTGGGGACCCTGCGCCTCGACTGGAAGCAGCCCGGGCTGCTCAACGGCGCGCCGCTGCCCCAGCAGCACCCGCGCTTCGAGACCCCCTACGCCCAGACCGCCTGGGGCGACCCCGCGATCGCGATCGAGCACGGCGGGCTGCGCCTGGACCTCGAGCGCGTGGCCGCGACCCGCCAAGGAGACGGGCTGTGAGCCGCGCCCCGCGCCTGCTGCTGACCCTCACCTTGCTCGCGGCGTCGCCCGCCCCGGCGGGGCTGAAGGTCGAGTCGCCGCGCCAGGGCGGCCTCGTGCTGGGGACCGCCGTCCCCGTGCACGTGACCGGGGTCCGCACCCCGCCGAGCTGCACCCTCGACGGCGCGCCGGTGCAACCGGCGTGGGTCCGGCTCCCGCGCGACCAGCACTGGTACGCCGAGCTGCAGGTGACCCCCGGGCGGCACACGCTGCGCCTCAAGCGCGGGCTGCGCCGCGCGGAGCTCGAGTTCGAGGCCGGGCTCACGAGCTCGGTCGCCCTCGGCGAGCGGGTGGCCGCGCGCTTCCTCGCCGAGCACGCGCCCGACACGGTCGCGTGGCAGTGGGGGCCCGCGGTCTACCTCTACGGCCTGGCCCGCTTCGCCGAGCGCTCGCCCCAGCGCGCGGCCTACACCCGCTACCTCCAGGCGTACCACGCGCACCACGCGGCCCAGGGCCTGCCCACGATCGACTACCCCGACGTGTGCCCGCCCGCGCTGAGCGCGATCTGGCTCGCCCGCGAGGCGGGCGACCCGAGCGCGCTGCCCAACGCCGACCGGGTCGCCGACTTCCTGCGCAACGAGCCGCGCAACCCGCTCGGGGCGCTCGAGCACCTGGGGCAAGACAGCCGCATGCGCCGGCTCGCCCGCCGCGCGCGCGTCCTGCGCTTCGTGGGCCTGGGCTGGATCTCCGACTGGGTGCACTCGATCTGGGTCGACTCGCTGGTGATGTACGCGCTGACCGCCGTGCACTACGGCAAGGCCACCGGCGACACGAACCTCGTCGAGTTCGGCCTCGCTCAGCCCGGGATCTTCGCCCGCGTGCTGCAGGATCCGCGGACCGGGCTCTTCGGCCACGCCTGGGACTGGCAGCGTCAGCGCCGCCAGGGCGGGGTGTGGCTGCGCGGCAACGGCTGGGTCGCGACCTCGATCGTCGACATGCTCGAGGAGATCCCCGCCAGTCACCCGCGCCACGCCGAGCTGCTCGCGATCCTGCGCCCGCTGGCTCAGGGCCTGCTCGCCACGCAGGACGCCGCCGGGCAGTGGCCGACGCTCCTCGACGGCCCCGAGACCTACCAGGAGGCCTCGGGCACCGCGCTCGCCGCCTACGCCCTCGCCCGCGGCGCACACCGCGGCTGGCTCCCGCCGGCCGCCCTCGACGCGGCCAAGCAGGCCTTCCGCGGGCTGAGCGCGCGTCTGCTGCGGCGGCCGGTCGGCCACTCGCTCACCGGGACCTCGATCGCGACCAGCGCCTGGCCGCGCTGGCTCTACCCGCGGATCCCCAAGCGCGCCGACGTCGACTACGGCGTGGGCGCCTACCTGCTGCTCGCCGGCGAGCTCCAGGGCGAGGGCTGGTAGGGGCGCGCGCGGCGCGGGCGGACCGAGGCCAGCTCGACCCGGAGGGCGCCTCGACCGTCGCGGGCTCGAGGGCGCGCCGTCACGGACGGCGGACGCGACTCAGCGCGCGGCGAAGACCTCGTCCCAGAAGTCGCCCAGGTGCAGGGCCGGGGGCTTGATCTCGCCGGCGCGCGCGCCGCGCTCCACGAGGGCGGCCTCGTAGCGGCGGGTGCCCTCGCTCACGGCGACGCCGTCGAGGGGCTCGAGCTGCTCGAGCTTGCGGCAGAGGTCGTAGTGGTGGCCCTGGCGCAGCTCGCGCTCGAGGGCCGCGGCGAGCTCGGCGGCGGGCGCGCCCTCGACGTAGAGCCGGTAGCCGCGGCGGTCGGCGCGCGGGGCGAGGAGGGTGAAGCGCGGCGGCGCCTCGCGGGTGACCGCCGCCAGCGCCTCGCTCACCCGCCCCGGGGCGAGCTTCTCGCCGGCGAGGTCGCTGACCCCGTCGAGGCGCCCCACGAAGCGCACCCGGGGGGTGCGCCGGTAGAAGCCCACGACCTCCAGCGCGTCGCCCAGGCGGTAGCGGTAGAGCCCGCCCGAGGTCGAGAGCAGGGGCGCGTAGCGGCGGCCGACCTCGGCGTGGGCGGGCAGCACCGGGGGCGTGCCGTCGAGGGGGTCGAGCTCGATCAGGTGGCTGTCGATCGCGAGCACCGCCCCCGAGAACCCGACCACCGGGAACGAGACCGCGCCCTCGGTGGCGAACACGCCCTTGCCCTGGACCTCGACCCCGGGGGGCAGCGTGGCCTGCAGCTCGGGGAGCTGGAACGCGGCGTTGGCGTCGGTCCAGCAGCTGATCAGCTTCCAGCGCGGCCAGAGCTCGCCCCAGGCGGCGGGGCTCGGGTCGGCGAGCGCGCGCTCGATCTGGCGCAGGCGCGCGCGCGAGGTCTTGACCGGGGGCAGCTCGAGGGGCGCGCCGCCTCCGGGCGGGCGGATCGCGCCGGCCGCCAGGTCGCGCACGAGCGCCTCGCCCTCGTGGGTCGCGCGCTCGAGGAGCAGGGTCCAAAAGCTCGGGGCCCACACCGAGACGAAGCTCAGGGTCGGGTCGCGCAGCAGGTAGCAGAGCGTCGCGTGTCGGCAGTGGTCCATGTCGGGCAAGCGCGAGACGGCGCTCGGCACCGGGAGCATGTACTGCAGCAGGCGGCGGATCGGGCGGGGGAAGTATTCGGTGTCGTCGGCGAGCCCGATCCGCGTCCCCCCCGGGGTCGTCTCGTGGAGCGAGGCCGAGGTCGAGAGCGACCAATACGACGACCCCCGCAGCTGCTGGTGCCGCAGCAGGTCGTAGAGCCAGGGGCTCGTCGCCGCGCCGAACTCGGCCATGAGCCCGCGGGTGTAGGGCAGGTACTTCGAGGCCGAGGTCGAGCCGCTCGAGCGCTCGAAGGCCCGCGGCGCCTCGGCCACGAGCACGCGCTCCTCGCCCTGCAGCATGCGCGCGATCCAGGGGGCGTGCTCGTCGTAGTCGCGCACGGGGACGGCGCGCTGGTAGTCGCGCAGGGTGGCGACGCCCTCGAGCTGGTGCTCGCGGGCGAAGGCGGTGCCCGCGGCGCTCTTGAGCACCCGCTGCAGCGCGCGGAGCTGCGCGCCGAAGGGGTCGTCGGCCGCCCGGCGGAAGCGCTCCCAGGCGGGGCGCAGGCTCGCGCGGTAGGCGCGGTTGAGCACGCGGAGCGTGGGCGCGCGGGTCACCACGGGGTCGGCACTCCGCGGGCTAGCGCGGGAACTCGCGCAGCGGCACGAGCTTGCTCACCCGCTCGGAGAGCACGGCGCGGCGGTCGTCGTTGCTCGCGTGCGGCTTCATGCGCACCAGCGCGCGCACGACCTCGTCGCAGCTCGCGAAGCGGTCGCGGCGGTCCTTGGCCATCATGCGCGAGATCAGCTCGGGCATGTCGCGGCTGACGCCGGCGAGGTCGCGCGGGTTGGGCACCGGGTCGTGCAGGTGCTGCAAGCACACGTCCTCGGGGGTCCGCCCCATGAAGGGTGGGCGCCCGGTGATCAGGTGAAAGAGCATGGCCCCGAGGGAGTAAATGTCCGCGCGAATGTCTATGTCCTTGTCGCCGCGGATCTGCTCGGGAGAAATGTAGTAGGGCGAGCCGAGGATCACCCCGTCTTCGCCCGGCGCCTCTGCGTCGAGGGTCTTGGCGAGGCCCAGGTCGCAGAGCTTGATCCCGCCGTCCGCCGTGATCATGACGTTGCCGGGCTTGACGTCGCGGTGCACGAGCTTGTGCTTCGCGGCGTGGTTCAGCGCGCGCGCCACGGGCAGCACCACGTCGATCGCGGTGTCCTCGTCCATGCGCCCGTCGCAGTCTTCGAGCAGCTTCTTGGCGGTGATCCCGTGCACGTATTCCATGGCGAAGTAGTGCAGGTCGTCGGTGGAGCCGACGTCGTAGGCCTGCACGATGTTCGGGTGGTTCAGGCGCGCGGCCGCGCGCGCTTCGCTGGTGAAGCGCTCGATGAAGTCGGCGTCGAACAGGAGCTTGGGGTCGAGGATCTTGAGCGCCACGACGCGGTCGAGGTTGAGCTGCACCGCCGCGAACACGAGCGCCATGTTCCCGCGCCCGAGGTGCTGCATGATCCGGTAGCCGTCGATCCGGTCTTCGGCCATTTTGCCCTCGAGGGCCTGGCACACCCGCCGGATCTCGTCTTCGCCGAGGAAGCCGTGCCCGCGCATGATCGCGCCGAGGAAGCGCCGCTTGCCCTGCTCTTCGCGCAGCTTGCGCTGCTCGGCCAGGCAGGCGTCGAGCTGCTCGCGGGTCACGAGGCCGAGGTTCAGCGCGACCTCGCCGAAGAGCGGGACCTTGACCGGCGAGGTGTCGGTCGCGGTGGCGACCACGCGCCCGGTCGACGGGCGCGCCTCGCGCAACAGCTCGCCCTGGTGGGCCTGGAGCTGCTTGATCAGGATCTGGCGCCGCCCGATCCGGTCGAGGTGCCCCGCGCGCATGAGCAGGTGGTCGAGGGAGTGGTGGAAGGCGCGCCGGGCCTGGAGGTTCATGGCCTGCTTCACCCGGCGGAAGGGCACGATCTCCATTTCCGAGGCCAGGCGCGCGAAGAGGTTCTCCTCGTGGATCACCTCGATCGAGCAGCGCAGGCGCTTGGCCCGCAGCAGGTCGGCGGGCCCGACCATTTGCCGCTGGGTCAGGATCTGCTCGAGGTCGACGCCGAGGCTCAGCTTGCGCGCCTCGGAGCAGAGGCGCTCCGCCTCGTTGAGGTCGCCCTGGTCGACGAGCTCGAGCTCGCGGAGCAGCCAGGCGAGGAAGGCGTCGCCGTGGGGCGAGAACTGGGTCCCGGTCGCGCTGTAGGCGCGCAGGTAGAGCCCGTGGGCCTCGGCGACCTCGTCCTCGATCTCGGGAGGCACGGGGGAGAGCACGGGCGGGTCGTGGTACATCCGCGCCTCGAGCTCCTCGCGCTCGAGGGCCAGCGCCAGCGCCGTGCACTTCTTGACCGCGTCGAGGATCCCCTCGCCGGTCAGCGTGCTCACGTGCAGCAGGCGGTCGCCCACGTTGTCCACGAAGGAGTTGTTCATGAGCTCGCCCGACTCGCCCTCGCGCAGGAGGTCGAGGTGGGTCAGCTGCACGACCAGCGCCGTGTCGTCGAAGAAGCGCCCGCGCTCGCTGAGGTAGTCGAGCAGGTCCTGAAAGCTCTCGAGGTTCGTGCCCAGGTTCACGTCGCGGGCGTCGGCCGTGAACAGGAAGCCGTCGCAGCCCGAGAGAATGATCCGCCGCGCGAGCAGGGTCAGCGGGCTGCCCGGGAGCGCGTAGACGTCGACGTAGAGCGGGAGCGAGCCGACGGTGCCGAACTCGAACTCGGCGTGGTCGTAGAGCAGGGTCCGGCCCGAGCGCCCCGAGAACTGGATCAGCGGTCCGCGCTGCCCCGCGGGGGTGATCCGGTGCAAGCACTCCAACGCCGCCGTCTTCCCGGCGCCGGGGGGCCCGATCATGGCCAATCGAATGCGGACTTCTTTGGCCGTCAACCGCGCCCCTTGAATGGGTAGCCAGGAAGGGAGGACACACCAGAGCTTAGCCGAGTCGGCCCGACCCGAGCAACCACCCCAACCTGAGCCTTAACCCTTTGGTTACAAAGGGCTGCGTGCCCGGGTCGAGGCCGCGCAAGAACTACGGCCCTGGGGACGGCGTCGAAGCGTGGGCAGAATGGCCCGCAGAGCGACGCCCCCCCGAGCGCCGAAAGGACCTTCGTGCAGCGCAGGAGCCCCAGCACCGTCGACGTGGTCGTGTGGGGGAGCGCTGCGTGTCTGCTGCTCGTGGGGCTCGGCGCGGCCCCCGCTTGGGAGGCCCTCGACCCGGCGCTCCAGGCCGAGCTCGCGCTGCTGGAGGAGTCGGCCGACGACCCCTGGGGCCGCCCCTTCGCCCTGGCCGACGACGGGGTGCGCAGCGCGGGGCCGGATCGTGTGTGGGAGAGCCCCGACGACCTGACCCTCTCCCCCGACCTGAGCCGGGCCCGCGTGGCGCGCGTGCTGCCCGGGCTCGCGGTCCTGGGGGTCGTGCTCCTCGCGATCTGGGAGCTGGGCTTCCTCGTGGTCGGGCTCATGCGCGGTCCTTGGAAGGGATGGTTCGACGAGGCGCTCCTCGCCGGCGGCTGGGCGGCCCTGGGCGGGTCCGCGGTGTGGGGCGTGGTCGAGCTCCTCGCGCGCCGTGAGGTGCTGCACCTCCCCACCCCGGGATGGTTGGCGGTCTCGCCCGAGACCGCCGCGGCCGGGAGCGGGGCCGTCGCCGGGGCGATCTGCGGGCTCCTGCTGCGCCTGCGCCTGGCTCAGGCGGCGACTCCGGCCCCCGAGGATCGCCCCCCAGACCGGGCCGAAGAAATCCCGGATGGAGACTGAAGACATCCTGGGTGCCCTCCGATAGGTCAAGTAAGCGAGGGCGTTATGAAGGCTGGACAACTGATCAAGTTCCCCACCAACGAGGCGAGCCGGCGGACCACCCGCGAGGTCTACGCGGGTCGCCACAGCGACGGGCTGCGCTTCAGCGCCCGCTCGGCCTACCGGACGGCTGCGTAATGAAGCTGCGGCCGCTCGAGCGAGACACCCCCGCGGGGCTGGGCGAGGACTACTCGATCCGCCTGGGGAAGGGCGAGATCGCCCGGATCAAGCTCGAACGGCTGAACGACCACGACGCCTGGATCGACTGGGTGTTCGTCCCCCCCTCCCACCGCGGAGAGGGCCTCGCGGGCCGGCTCATGAACGCCGTGCTCGCCGACGCCGACCAGGAAGGCGTGAACGTCTCCCTCGAGCCCCGCGCCTGCGCCGGGCTCGCTCAGGCCAAGCTCGAGGCCTGGTACCACGCCTTCGGCTTCCGCGACAGCGGCCGCCGCGGCGACTTCGGCCCGATCTTCGTGCGCCACGCCGCCGTCGCCGCCCAGCGCCTGGCGGCCTGAGCTCCCCCCACCCCTTCCCGCTTCGCGCTACGCTCGCCCCATGAGCGACGACCGCCTGCTGGCCTCGAAGCGCGCCTGGGAGCGCAGCAAGTCCCCCGCCGACGAAGCGGCCTACCTCCGCGAGCGGGTCCGCGCGGGCGAGCTCGACCCGGCGCGCCTGGAGCTCGCCGCCTACTGCGGCCACGACGCCGCGCGCCTCGCCCACGGCGGCGACGCCGGCGCCAACACCGACCTCCGCTTCACGATCACCTGGCTCAAGCGCCTGCTCGGCGCCGCGCCCCCGATCGCGACCCGGGCCGCCGTGATCTATGCCCAGCAGGCCCACCTCGCCGCCCTCGAAGGCTTCGGCCAGGGCCTGGTCGACGCCCTGCTGGACTGGACGGCGGCGCCGACCCCCGAGGCGGTCGCCCGGATCCACCGCGAGACCGAGGCCGTGCTCGAGGCCGCCGAAGCGCGCGACCTCCCCGCGGCCCGCGAGGCGGCCCAGGTCCTGATCCAGGCCGCCCTCGTCGCCGAAGGTCTCCCCTGGTCGCTAGTCGACGAGGTCCCCCCGCCCAAGGCCCTGCGCGCGGTCCGCGACGCGATCAAGGCCGAGCTGGCCCCCTGGCTCCTGGGGTCCTAGGCGGTCTCGGTCTCGGTCTGTGCAAACCGAAACATGGGTGACGTTTTATGCCGGATACATGGGTGACACTTTCATTCGCCGACAACCCCCGTGGTGATCGGCGC
>JAGQRJ010000193.1 GCA_020425635.1 Planctomycetota bacterium
CGAGGACGCCGGCTTCGTCGAGGTCCGCGCCCCCGACGAGCACCGGCTGCGCGTGGCGCACCGTCTGCTCGACCAGCTCGCCGAGCAGACGCTGGCGCCCGAGCTCGCCGAGCGCCACGCGGCCCTCGCCCGCGCGGTCGGCGGAGCCGGCACCCTGGAGCTCGAGCTCACCCCGGCGGGGACTCCGGCGAGGCTCGTGCGCGTCGAGTCGGACGCGGAGGGGATCCTGGTGGAGCGCCCCCTCGACGAGGTCTCGCCCCCGGGCCCCGGCGAGCGCCTGGCGCTCGCGCGCGGGAGCTACGTGCTCGTGTGCGGTGAGGCCCCAGGCCCGGTGGTGCGCGTCCCGTTCTTGCTCGAGCGCAACGAGCAGGAGCGCGTGCGGCTCGCGCTCCCGCCGCGGATCCCGCACGGCATGGCCTACGTCCCCGCGGGGACGCCCTTGATCGGCGGCGCCGACGGGCGCTTCCGCAAGCTCTCGCTCGAGGGCTTCTTCGTGGACCTGCACGAGGTGACCCTCGCCGAGTGGCGCGAGTTCCTCGCGGCGAACGGGGCGCCGGCGGCGGCGATCCCCTACGTCGGACGGACGCCCATGCTCGACGCCCAGCTCGAGCCGGGCTGGTTCCGCGACTACCCACTCCAGCTCGAGGGCCCCGTGTTCGGGGTCACCCCGGCGGCCGTCGAGGCCTACTGCGCCTGGCGCAGCGCGGGGAGCGAGCTCAGCTTCTCGCTCCCGAGCGAAGCCGAGTGGGAGTATGCGATCCGCGGCGCCGACGGGCGCTCCTACCCTTGGGGCGACCGCTTCGACCCCGCGCGCTGCAACACCGAGCTCGCGCCGAGCAAGCGCCCCGACGAGAGCTGGTGGGCGGCGGTCGGGCGCTTCCCCGCCGACCGCGGGCCCTTCGGCCTCCTCGACGGGGCGGGCAACGTGGCCGAATACACCTCGTCCCGCTACGGGAGAGGCGGCGCGCGCGACTCCGTGGTGATCAAAGGCGGCGCGTTCTCGACGAAGCAGGGCGAGCTCGCCGCCGTCTCCTTTCGCCAGGCCGTCGGGCCAGACTCCTACTCGCCCTCGGTCGGCTTCCGCGTGATCGCCCGGCCGCGGCGCTGAGCCCCGAGCTCGATCAGGCCAGCCGTCGCCCGCCCGGGGTCTCCCCCAGCCAGCTGCGCAGCTCGGCGACCATGCGCTCCCAGGTCACGGGCGGCTCGGCGCTGCGCTTGGCGGTGAGCACCACGCGGAAGACCTCGGTCGTGGTCTCGCAGCTCTCGGGCATGCCGGGCAGACCGCGGGCCTGACGGAAGGCGAGGCCGCCGAGGGTGGGCACGAGGCCCGCGAGGTCGACCGGGCGGACCTCGTTCTTGTGGAACCCGCCGAAGCGCGGCTCGCCCTCGCCGTCGAGGCGGGCGAGCTCCATGTGCCAGCCGCGCTCGGGGAAGTCGATCCCCAGCAGCGCGTTGCCCGGCTGGACGAAGCCCTGGCCGTTCATGAGCAGGCCGCCAGGGGCAGGATCCGCGCGGCCGAGCGCGCCAGCAGCCCGAGCTGGTCGGCGGTGTCGCCGCGCAGCTCGCGCAAGGCGCCCGCGACGTACTCGCGGACCACGCGCTTGCGCCACGAGAGGTGGAAGTCGGTGTTGTCGAGCGGGCGCGCGGGCTTGACCGCCGCGTCGGCGAAGGCGGCGATCGCCTCGTCCGTGAGCGGGGCGCCGACCAGCGCGCTGGCGTCGAGGACCACCGGGGCGCTGGTCACGGCCCCGATCACGACCCGCGCGGCCTGCACCACCCCGCCCGCGTCGAGGGACACCGCGGCGCCCACCGAGACCACGGGGAAGTCGAAGGAGCCGCGCCGGCGCAGCTTCCAGTAGGTGCTGCGCCAGCTCGCGTCGACCGCGGGCAGGTGCACCTGGGTCAGGAGCTCGTCGGGGCGCTTGCTCAAGAAGGCCATGCCGTCGTGGTGGTAGAGCTCGGCCAGCGGGATCCGGCGCTCGCCGTCGGCGGACACCAGGCTGATCTCGGCGCCCAGCGCGATCAGCGCCGGGGCGCTGTCGCTGGAGTTCACCGCCCAGCAGCGCGGGCTGCTCGGCGCGACCCAGCACGTCCCGTGGGTCACCTCCTGGATCGCGACCCCGTCGGGGGCCTTCTTGCAGAAGCCGATCGCCTCGCGCCACTCGTAGTTCTGGTTGTAGTAGTTGCAGCGCGTGTCGAGGCAGAGGTTCCCGCCGAGGGTCCCCATGTTGCGGATCTGCGGCGTCGCGACCTTGCCCGCGGCCATGATCAGCGCGCGCTGGGCGAGGGGAATCCGGCCCTCGCCCGCGACCGAGCTCAGGCTCAGGCCTGCGCCGAGGCTCAGCCCGCCGTCGGCGTGGACCTCACGCAGGGCGTGCAGCCCGCGCAGCCCGACCAGGGTCTTGGGGACCTGCTGACCGCGCTTCATGTTCGGGATCAAGTCCGTGCCGCCCGCGAAGAGCTGGGCGCTCGGCACCTCGCCGCGCAGGATCTTGGCGGCCTCGCCCACGCTCTTCGGGGCCAGATACCGGAACTGGGGGACGCGCATCATGAGCGCACCTCGCTGATCGCTCTGCGTTGAGCCTTGGGGTCGTCGTCGGCGCGGCCGTCGCCGCCCTCCCAGGGCGGGGCGACCTTGAACGGCTCGGGCCACTCGATCGTGGGGAAGCCCTTGGGGCCCGTGCGCGCGGGCTTGCCCTTGGCCTTCAGGTCGAGGGCCGCGAGGATCTTCTCGGGCGAGATCGGCGTCTCGTCGACGCGCACGCCGACCGCGTCGAAGACCGCGTTCGCGATCGCGGGCATGATCGGCAACAGCGGCCCCTGGCCGACCTCCTTCGCGCCGAAGGGCCCGCGCGGGTCGGGCTCCTCGATCAGGTAGGTCACGACCTCGGGCATGTCGAGGGCCGTGGGGCTCTTGTATTCGAGCAGCGAGGGGAACTTGTGCACCGCCGCGTGCGAGAGCTTGGGCGGCAGGCGGCGGAAGGTCTGCTCCTCCATGAGCCCCTCGCCGAGGCCCATGTAGACGCTGCCCTCGACCTGCCCGCGCACGAGCACCGGGTTCAGCGCGCGCCCAATGTCGTGGCCGATCCACACCTTGTGCACGTGCAGCCAGCCCGTCAGCGGGTCGACCTCGACCTCGACCACCGCGGCCGAGTAGCTGTAGGTCGGCGAGGGCCCGACGCCGCCGCCCTTGAAGCGCGCCGGCGAGACCGGCGGGGTGTAGCTCCCCACCGAGCCCAGGGTCCCGAACTTGGCCTCGGCGAGGATCACCGCCTCCTGGAAGCTCATGCCCTGCTCGGGGTCGGCGCTGTCGAACACCCGGCGCTCGGCGAACACCAGGCGCCCCTTGGGCACACTCAGCTTCTCGGCGACCGCCGCGGCGATCGTCGAGCGCGCGCGCTCGGCGGCCTCGATCGCGGCGTTGCCCATCATGAGCGTGACCCGGCTCGAGTAGCTCCCGAGGTCGATCGGGGTAATGTCGGTCGCGCCGGTGCGCAGGTGAATGTCGTGGGGGTCGAGCCCGAGCACCTCGGCCACGCACCCGGCGAGCACGTCGTCGGAGCCCTGACCGATCTCGGTCGCGCCGCAGAACGCGGTCACCGCGCCCATGCGGTCGATCCGCAGCTGGACCCCGGAGTGGGGCATTTTGTTCCAGTAGATCGGGAGCCCGGCCCCCGAGAGGTACGACGAGCACGCGAGCCCGAGCCCGCGACCCTCCGGGAGCTTGCCCCAGCGGCGCTTCCAGTCGGAGCCCTCGACCACCTTCTCAATGCACTGCCGCAGGCCGATCTTGCTGATCGAGAGGTAGTTGGCGGTCAGCGAGTCGTCCTTCACGAGCTGCTGCAGGCGCAGCTCGGCCGGGTCCTTGCCCAGGGCGACCGCGATCTTGTCGAGCTGGATCTCCTGGCCGAAGCGCGGCTGCACCGTGCCGTGCCCGCGCTTGGGGCCGCAGGGGGGCTTGTTGGTGAAGGCCCGCGCGGCGCGGAAGCGGTAGCGCGGGATCTCGTAGGTCACCGTCTGCAGCGCCCCGGTGTAGAAGGTCGAGGCCACGCCGTAGCTGCCGTAGGCCCCGCCGTCGAGCAGGGTCTCGAGGTCCATGCCCACGATCGTGCCGTCTTGCTTGACGCCGGTGCGGAAGCGCATCAGCACCGGGTGCCGCCCGCGGTGGCAGTAGAAGACCTCCTCGCGGTTGAGGCACACCTTCACCGGGCGCCCGAGCACGAGCGCGGCCTTGCAGGCCACGACCTCGTGGTTGAAGGGGTCGCTCTTGCCGCCGAAGCCGCCGCCGTTGGGGCAGGCGATCACGCGGATCTTGTGCGCGGGGAACTCGAGCGCTTTGGCGAGCGCCTTGTGCAGGTAGTGCGGGGTCTGGGTCGAGGACCAGATCGCGAGCTTGCCGTCGGGGTCGAGGGCCGCGAGCGAGGCGTGCTGCTCGATCGGGAGGTGGGTGTTGCCCTGGTAGAAGAACACGTCCTCGAACACGTGGTCCGCGCCGTCGAGGGCCTCGGGCACGTCGCCGAACTCGAGCGCGACGCGCTTGTGAATGTTGCCCGACTGCGCGTAGCGGTGGATCTGCGGCTCGTGGACCTCGAGCGCCTCCTCGGCGGAGGCGATCGTGGTCAAGACCTCGTAGTCGACCTCGATCGAGCGCAGCGCCGCCTGGGCCTGCTCCTCGGTGTCGGCGACCACCGCCGCGACCGGGTCGCCCACGAAGCGCACCACGTCGGGGCACAGCGGGTGCTCGTCCTGGCTGACCGGGAGGATCCCGTAGGGGATCGGGAGGTCGGCGCCGGTCAGCACGAGCTTCACCCCGTCGGCGCGCTCGGCGCGCGAGGTGTCGATCCCGCGGATCCGCGCGTGGGGGTAGGGCGAGCGCAGGAGGCGCATGTGCAGCATGCGCGGGAGCTTGAGGTCGTCGGCGAACGGGGTCTGCCCGAGGACCTTGCTCCGCCCGTCCACGCGCCGGCGGGGCTGGCCGATCACCTCGAAGGCGGCCTTGTTGAGGTCGTCGGGGGTCGAGCTCGGGGTCGCGTCCTTGGTGTTCAGCTCGGGCTCACTCACGGGGCGCACTCCTCGGCGGCGGCCTCGACCGCCTCGAAGATCTGCAGGTAGCCGGTGCAGCGGCAGAGGTTGCCGGCGAGGGCCTCCTGGATCTGTTCGCGGGTGGGCTTGGGGGTCTCGTCGAGCAGGGCCTTGGCGGTGACCAGCACCCCCGGTGTGCAGTAGCCGCACTGCGAGCCGCCGAGGTCGGCGAAGGCGGCCTGCAGCGGGTGCAGGCGCGCGTCGTCGGCAAGCCCCTCCACGGTCAGGACCTCGCGCTCGGTCGCCTCGAGCCCGAGCAGGAGGCAGCTCAGGGTCGGGACCCCGTCGACCAGCACCGCGCAGGCGCCGCACTCGCCGAGCTCGCAGCCGTGCTTGGTGCCCGGCAGGTCGAGGTCCTCGCGCAGGACCTCGAGCAGCGTCTTGTGCGGCGCGTAGGCCACGTGGTGCTCGTCTCCGTTGACCCGAAACCGGCCCATGACCTTCTGGTCGCCGGCGATCTCTTCCGTCACGCGTCACTCACAATCAGACCTCGAACGAGGTAGTCGGCGTATTCTTCGGCGACCCGGGCCGGCGTGGTGCGCCCGCCGGGTCGATACCACTGCACGGTCCAGTTCAGCGCGCCCAGCAGCGCGCGCGCGACCAGCGTCGGGTCGCAGGGGCGGAACTCCCCCGCCTCGACGCCGTCGGCGACCAGCCGGCGGACCGCGCGCTCGTAGCGGTCGCGCTTGGCCGCGATCTTGCGCCGCAGCGCGGGGGGCAGCGCGTCGACGGCCACGTGGGCCGAGGCCCCGTCGACCTCGTCGAGCACGCAGCGCACGTGGGCGCGGATCACCTCGACCAGGCGCGCCTCCGCGCTGGCCGCGCTCTGCGCCGCCACGGCCTCCAGCAGGCGGTCGAGGGCCTGCTCCTGACAGAAGCAGAGCAGGTCGTCCTTGCTCTTGAAGTAGTAGTAGAGGTTCGCGGGGGAGAGCCCCGCCTTCTCGGCGATCTCGCGCATGCCCGTGGCCGCGAAGCCGTGCTCGCGAAAGGCCTCCGCCGCCGCGCGCAGGATCGCCTGCCGCTTGGCCATGCCCTTCGCGCCGCGCCCGGCGCGGGGCTTCGGTTTCGAACGTGCGTTAGAAATTTGAACCACGGTTCGAAAGAATACGGAGCGCGTCGACGGGAAGCAAGCGCGAA
>JAGQRJ010000194.1 GCA_020425635.1 Planctomycetota bacterium
CCCCAGCCTGGGCTCGGGCTTGGGTGCGCGGGGGCCGTGGAGGCCCTGCTCAGCGGCCTCCGTCGCGCTGCGCCCGCGGACCACCAACCACGACGCGGTGACCGAGAGCGCGGTGAGGACGCAGGCCGCGACCGCGACCTTGGCGAGCCGGCTCTGCTCGGCCGCGATCGGGACCCCCGCGAGGAACGCGGTCAGCTCCGCGTGGAGCGCGGCCATGGAGGGGTAGCGCGCGGCGGGGTCTTTCTCGAGGCAGCGCAGGCAGAGTTGGTCGAGGTCGGGGGGCACCGCAGGGTTCAGCGTGGAGGGAGCGGCCGGGCGCTCCTCCAAGGTCCCGTGCACGATCCCAGCGAGGTGCTCGCCTTCGAAGGGGGCCTGGCCGGTGAGCGCGAAGTAGAGCGTCGCGCCGAGGCCGTAGACGTCGGTGCGCTCGCCCTGCTCGTCGCCGTCGCCGCGGATCTGCTCGGGGGCCATGTAGCCGGGGCTCCCCAGCATGTTCCCGGACTGGGTCAGGCTCTCCGCGTCGACCACCTGTCGGGCCAAGCCGAAGTCGGAGACCACCGCCTCGTCGGCGTCGTTGAACAGCACGTTGTCGGGCTTCAAGTCCCGGTGCAGCACGCCGTGGGAGTGCGCCGCGATCAGGCCCTCGGCCAGGTCGGCGGCCAGGCGCGCTGCGGCCTCGGGGGCGTAGGCTCCTCGCCGTGAGACGCGCTGCGTGAGTGAGCCGTGCGCCGCGAGCGCCATGGCGAAGTAGGCGACGCCGTCGGCCTCGCCGGCGGCGTGGACGTTCACCACGTGGGGGTGCTGGGCGAATTGGCCCAGCGCCGAGACCTCGCGCTCGAAGCGCCGCAGGGCCTTGGCGCCCTTGTCGCGGGGGAGGACCTTGAGCGCGACGTCGCGTCCGGCTGCGTCGCGCGCGCGATAGACCACCGCCATGCCGCCGCGGCCGAGCTCCTCGAGGACCGTGTAGGGGCCGATCCGCTTCACCCCAGCAGCATGGCCGGCGCGCGAGGGCGTCGCCAGGTGGAGTTCACGCCTCGGGGGGGGCGCTCCGGCCCAGGCCGACCAGGTCTTGCAGCGCCTGGCGCTGCTGCGCGGCGATCGTCTGCAGGTCGTTCTGCGCAGCCTCGAGCCGCGCCAGGCCCTGAGCCAGCTGCTCACGCAGCAGGTGCAGGTCTTGCTCGAGCTCGAGGTTGTTGTCCTTGACCATTTCGTCCACGAACACGGCGTTGGCGATGCTGATCCCGAACAGCCCTCCGGCGACGACCACCACCATGAAGAACGCCTGCACGATCCCCGCCCACACGGGGGTCGTCTCGTGCGCGATCTTCTCCGGGATCTCGTACCAGCCCTCGACGGTGAACACCTTGAAGATCGAGTAGAACGACGAGAGCGGGTCGCCGAAGGCTGCCTGGGCGGTGGGGCTCGGCAGGCGGCCGAAGAGCGTGCTCGCGAGCAGGCCCAGCACCAGGTTGAGGATCGTGAGCGCCGCCAGCACGCCGATCGAGGCCTTCAGCGCGCGCCACACCCCGGCGAGCATGCGGTCGGAGTCGGGGATCACGCGCATGAGCTTGATCAAGCGCAGCAGGCGCCCTGCCCGCAGGGCCAACAGCCCGCTGAACACGTGGTGGATCTCGATCGAGAAGATCGAGATCAAGGCCGGCAGCGAGATCACCGCGACCAGCAGGTCGAAGCGGTTCCAGCGCTTGGCCCAGTAGCGCGGCCAGCCGAAGTGCCGGATCTTGAGCGACGCCTCGGCCACGAAGAACAGGGTGCACGCGTAGTCCGTCCACCACGCCGCGCGGAACCCGAGCTCCGAGCTCGTCTGGGCCGCCTCCCACTCGGCGAAGCCGAGCAAGAACAGCGCGGTGGTGTTGATCACGATCACGGCCATGACCGTGGGCTCCGCGATCAGGGCGCGGATCACGACGTTCTCTGGGGGCGGGTAGCTCGGATCGCTCATGGACGTCTCCAGGAGACGCGGGTGTACGGGTTCCTCCGAGGGAGCGCAAGGCCCCTCCGAGGACCCCTCGCCCTCGCGGGGAGCCGCCCGGGCTCGCCCCCAGAGCGCTGCGCTCTACCTGACGGCGGTGTGGAGTCCGCGCCCGAGCAAGACCATGCACAGGCCGAGCGCGAGGCTGCCGAGGGCGTAGGCGGCGGCCCAGCCCGGGCGGTCGCTCTGGATCAAGGTGACCGTCTCCTGGCTGAAGGTGCTGAAGGTGGTCAGCGACCCAAGGAGGCCGGTGACCAGGAACAGGCGCAGCTGCGTCGGGTCTTGCTCGCGCTGGTCGAGCCAGGCCCAGACCACACCGATCACCAGGCAGCCGAGGAGGTTGACCGCGAGGGTGCCCCAGGGGGGGCCCTTCCCCGCCGCGAAGGCGACGAGCTCGCTGATCCCGTAGCGCAGCAGGGCGCCGATCGCGCCGCCGCAGCCCACGGCCAGGGCTTGCCAATACCAGGCGATCACGGGAGGGTCTCCTGCCAACTGGAGTAGAGCTCGGCGAGCTCTCGGCCGTAGACCTCCCGCACCGCGGCGGCGAGCTGTGCGCCGCGCTTGCAGCGGGTGAGCACGTCGGAGAGCAGCGGACTGCCTCCCTGGGCGAGGAGGTAGCGCACGAAGCCGAAGGCCACCGCGTAGCGCAGGCGCGCCTCCTCGACGTTCGCCTGCGCCGCGAAGGACCCTTGGAGCGTCGCCAGCCCAGGGAGGGACGCACGCCGGAGCGCGACCCCCGGGGCGGTGCGGCCCTCGGCCACCTGGGCGAGCCCTTCCTGAAGCCAGGCCGGGAGCTTGGCGCCGCCGGCGTAGCTGATCAGCGCGTGCGCGTACTCGTGGAAGAGTACGCGCCGAACCTCGGCCGGGGAGGCGGCCTCGAGGCCCTCGCCGGGCACGCGGATCTTGCCGTCGTAGAGCCCAGCCACCCAGCCGTGGGCCCCGGTGGCCTCCTGAAAGGAGCGCGCGGGGTAGATCACCACCGCGACCTCGAGCTGCGGGTAGTGCCCGAGCAGCTGACCGACCTCGACGTAGGCCTGCTCGAGGACCCGGCCCACGACCCTGCCGAGCTCGAGGTCGCGCGCGCCGTCGTAGCGGATCGAGAAGTGGCGCGCGCCGAGGTCGGTGACGAGCTCGCCTTCGACCGACGCCTCGCGGGTCAGGCGCGCGACCCTGTCGGCGAGGTTCGGGCGATCCGGCGCGAGCTCCAGGGCGCGGGTGAACTGCTCCAAGGCGGCGTTCGTGTCTCCGCTGGCGTAGAGGGCCTGGCCGAGCACGAGGCGCAGGTCGACCGAGTCGGCGTGCTGCTCGAGCAGCGGGGTCAGGCGCGCGACGGCGTCGGAGAGCCGGCGCAGCCCGATCAAGGCCTGTCCTTCACGCAGCCCGAGGAGCAGGGGCTCGTCGAGCAGGCGCGCGGCCTCGCGGTAGCGGTCGAGTGCGCCCTGGGCGTCGCCGCCCGCGAGCCTCGCGTCGCCAGCGCGCGCGAGGTGGGCGCCGAGGACCCCCTGGAGGTCGTCGTCTGGATAGGCGCGCTGGAGCGCGCGGAAGTGGGCCTCGGCCTCCGCCCACGCGCCGCGCGCCTCGAGCGCCGCGCCGGCCTC
>JAGQRJ010000024.1 GCA_020425635.1 Planctomycetota bacterium
CCAAGCGCGCGCGCTCCACGGGTTGGCGCGCCTCCGCCCAAGCGCGCAGGCCCTGCACGATCGAGCCCGGCGAGGCGCGAGGCGCCTCGCCCAGCCTCGCCGTGATCCCCTCGACCATGCTCGCGGGGAGGCGCCCCAGCCAACGCCGGGCTTGAGCCCGCGCGCCTTCTCGGCTGACCCCCGGCTGCAGGGGGTCGAGGGTCGCCCCGCGGGGGACCTCGAGGGCCTGGATCAGCGCGTCGGCGAAGGCGTCCCGCGCCGCCGGGGCGCCGTCACGCCAGGTCCCGAAGGGGTCTTCGAAGGGGAGCGCGGTCTGCAGGGGCTCCGGCAAGCCCGCCGGGGTGCGGTGCACCGCCCCGTGGCGCGCAGCCCAGGCGCTGAGCGGCTCCGGGGGCTCGTCTCCCCTGGCGCCGAGGGCCAACAGCAGGCCCAGCAGGCACCCCGAGGCCATTCGCCGAGCCCGCCGGGCGCAGGCGGACGGCAGGGCAGCGGGGGGGGTCGAGTGGGGCAACCTCAGCACCCGGACATCCTAGCCCACGAGCCGCGATGTGTCCGATCCGGGCTCTCGGATCTCGAACGAGGCATGGGGCCGAATCCGCGTTAGAATCCGCGCCGAGTCGAGGACCATGGCCAACGTGATTCAAGGACGCCCTCGCGGAGAGGGCCGGCGCGTCGCAGTCGTCTGCGCGCGCTTCAACGAGTTGATCACCCGCGAGCTGCTGCGGGGCTGCGTCGACGAGCTGGAGCGGCACGGGGTCGACCCCGACGCGATCCAGGTCGTGTGGGTGCCCGGCGCGTGGGAGATCCCCCTCGTCGCCTCGCGCCTGGCGCGCAAAGACGACGTCGACGCGGTCGTGTGCCTGGGCGCGGTGATCCGCGGCGCGACGGCCCACTTCGACTACGTCGCCGGCGGCGCGGCCCGGGGCCTGGCCCAGGCGTCCCACGACGCCGACAAGCCCGTGGTGTTCGGGATCCTGACCACCGACACCATCGAGCAGGCGGTCGAGCGCGCCGGGACCAAAGCGGGCAACAAGGGCCGCGAGGCCGCCACCGTAGCCCTCGAAATGGTGGACCTGCTCCACACCCTGTCGTCGTGAGCCACTCGCGCACGCAAGCCCGAGAGCGCGTGCTGCGGGTCCTCTACCAGCTGGACCTGCGCGAGGACCTCAAACCGGGGCAGGCCGACGCGCTGCTCGAGGAGGCCAGCGAGGAGAGCTGGCGCGGCGAGGCCAAGCAGTTCGCCTCGGCGCTGCTCGCCGGGGTCCTGCGCGAACGCGACGCGGTCGACGCCGAGCTGAGCGGGGTCGCCAAGAACTGGGAGCTGCGGCGCATGGCCGCGGTCGACCGCAACGTGCTGCGCCTCGGCGCCTACGAGCTCATGTTCGATCGCGAGCAGGTCCCGCCCGCGGTCGCGATCGACGAGGCCGTGAACCTCGCCAAGCGCTACAGCGGCAAGGAGTCGGGCGGCTTCGTCAACGGGATCCTCGACAAGGTCTACCGCCGCGCCGAGCAGCGCGCGACCGAGTCCCCGGAGCCCAGCCAGTAGCGCGCCCCGTGGAGGTACGCCGTGGATAGAGACCAGATCCTCCTGATCGCGATCGGCGCGCTCGTGCTGCTCGTGGTGCTCGTCCTCGTCGGGCGCAAGCTCCGCCGGGGCGGCGACGGGCCCATGATCATCGACCCGCAGAAGCGCCTCGAGGCGGCGCTGGCCAAGACCCGCGGCGGCCTGCTCGACTCGCTGCGCCGCGCGCTCGGCGGCGGGATCGACGAGTCGGTCCTCGACGCCCTCGAGGAGATCCTGCTCGCGGCGGACATCGGCCCCGCGACCACGAAGAAGCTGCTCGAGGGGCTCAAGGAGGGCTTCCGCGCGGGCAAGATCAAGGCGACCTCCGAGGTGCTCGAGTTCCTCAAGGACGAGCTCAAGGCCAAGCTCGGCGGCGAGCACCCCAAGCTCAAGAAGGCGCCCAGCGGCCCCACGGTGATCCTCGTCGCGGGGGTCAACGGGGCGGGCAAGACGACCTCGATCGCCAAGCTCACCCACTACCTCGCCGCCCAGGGCAACCGCGTCCTGCTCTGCGCCTCGGACACCTTCCGCGCCGCCGCGGTCGAGCAGCTGCGCACCTGGTCCGAGCGCCTGGGGGTCGAGATCGTCCTCGGCCAGCAGGGGCAAGACCCCGCGGCCGTGGCCTACGACGCGCACGCGAAGGCCGTGGCCAAGGGTTTCGACTACCTGATCGTCGACACCGCCGGGCGCTTGCACACCGACAAGAACCTCATGGCCGAGCTGGAGAAGATCGCTCGGGTCGGCAAGAAGCACATCCCCGAGTCGCCCCACGAGGTGCTGCTCGTGCTCGACGCGACCACCGGCCAAAACGCGGTGCGTCAGGCCACGACCTTCACCGAGGTGCTGACGGTCACGGGGATCTTCCTCGCCAAGCTCGACGGCACCGCCAAGGGCGGCATGGTCGTCGTGATCCGCGAGGAGCTGGGGATCCCGGTCAAGTTCGTCGGCCTGGGCGAGCAGCAGAGCGACCTCGCGGTGTTCGACGCCGACCAGTTCGTCGAGGCCCTGTTCAAGTAATCCCTGCCAATTGAGGAAGTTGCTCCGTTGAGCTACTCCTTGGGGTGTGGGCAAGCTCAAACTGATCCTCAGCGACCTGCACCTCGGCGACGGGCAAGAGGAGGGTGAGCTCAATCCGTGGGAGGGCTTCCACCACGACGAGAAGTTCGCCGAGCTCCTGCGCCACTACTCGACCGACTACTACGAAGACGAAGACGTCGAGCTGATCCTCGACGGCGACGTGTTCGACCTGCTCATGGTCCGCTACGACGGCGAGTTCCCCCTGGAGATCACCGAGCGGATCGGCGTGGCCAAGCTCAAGGCCTGCCTCGACGGGCACCCGGTCTTCGTGCAGGCGCTGCGCGACTTCGTCAACCGCCCGAGCAAGCTCCTGACCCTGCTCCCGGGCAACCACGACCCCGAGCTGGTCTACCCCGGCTGCCAACAGCTGATCCGCGAGTACGTGTGCGGCGACCCCACCGACGAGCGCGTGCAGTTCGTGACCGAGAGCGACATCTACGAGTTCGACGGCGTTCAGGTGCACCACGGGCACTTCTTCGAGCCCATGAACCACGTCCCGCTCAAGCGCACGTTCATCAACCGCGGCGACGAGCAGATCCTGAACCTCCCCTGGGGCAGTGTGTTCGTGATCAGCGTGCTGACCCACCTCAAGCAGCGCCGCCCGTACATCGACCGCGTGCAGCCCTTCAAGCGCTACTTGTTCGGCGCCCTGTTCTTCGACACCCAGGTCGCGTTCCTCCTCATCTTCAAGGCGATCTGGGTGTTCATCAGCCTGCGCCTGGTGCCCCTGTTCCGCCGCCCGCGCACACTGACGGTGTGGGACGTGCTCGCCGGCTTCACCGACTACGAGGCGTTCCCGAACTTCGAGCACAAGGTCAAGCGCCTGTTCAAGCGCAACCCCCACATTCACACCGTGATCATGGGCCACACGCACCTGGCCAAGGTCCGCCGCCTCGGCCACAACAAGACCTACATCAACACCGGGACCTGGACCGAGCTGATCTCCCTCGACATCAGCGCCCTGGGCATCAGCCGCGACCTGACCTACGCCCTGATCGAATACCCGCCCAACGCGCTCCCCCGCGCCCGACTGCGGATCTGGGAGGGCTACACCGACCTCTGGCGCGAAGTCCACTACTGATCAAGGGGGACACCGAGCGCCCCTCGGCCTGTTTCACCCCACCCCGTCGCACAGATACACTGCCCCCCAGGAGGACCCCATGCCCCGCGTCGCCCTCGCCCTCGTTTGCCTGGCCCTGGCCTTCGCGGGCTGTTCGAGCGAAGAGCCCGCGCCAGCCAAAGCCGACGCGGCCCAGGCTGGGGGCGCGCGGCGCACGCAGGCCCGAGGCCTCAGCGAGGCGGACCTGCGCAGCTCGTCTCAAGACCTGACCCGCAAGCTCGGAGCGGCGAGGGCCCAAGGCGAGGTCCCCTTCGACGCCACGATCTCGATCGATACGATCTCGTCCGCGATTCCGCGCGGCCCAGACGCGGTCGACGTGCGCCTGCTGCGCGACGTCCTGATCGCAGACCTGGAAGCCATGGGGCTGAAGGTCACCGAGGAGCAACCGGCCGACCTCTCGCTGCGCGGCGACCTCAGCATGGAGCGCACCGGCCTCGAAGACGGCAGCTCGCAGACCCGCTACACCGTCTCGCTCAAGGTCTTCGCGCTCAGCCCCCGGGTACACCTCGTGTGTGCCTCGCACTCCGAGATCCGGCGCGAGAGCCGCTGAGCGGTCTGCGCTCGCTGCGCGGGCCGGACCCAGGTGCAGACTCGTGCGAGAATTACGGTCACCGGGAACGGAGGCCGACATGACCCTGCTCAAGATCATCATCGCGATCCTGCTCCCGCCGCTCGCGGCGTTCATGCAGGTCGGGCTCAGCTTTCACTTCTTGCTCAACATCATCCTCTGGGTCCTCGGCGTGCTGCCCGGCATGGTTCACGCCCTGTGGCTGGTCGCGACGGACGCCAAATGAAGCACTCCTTGATCCTCGCCGCGCTGCTCGCGGCCACCCTGCCCTCCCACGCCGAAGAGGTCGAGTTCAAGGCCTCCGACGGGGTCGCACTCTCGGGGACCCTCACCCTCACCGACGCCAAGGCGCCCACGGTGCTCTGCCTCCCGATGTACCGCAGCGAGCGCTCGGCCTACGCCCCGCTGGTCAAGGAGCTCACCGCCAAGGGGCTGAACGTGTTCGCGATCGACCTCCGCGGCCACGGCAAGAGCAGCCCCGAGCTCGCCGAGAAGGTCGAGGCTCGCGACCCCGCGCTGTTCAACGCCATGCACCTCGACGTGGCCGCTGCCCTCGAGGTGCTCGAGGCCAAGGGCCTCGACCTGACGCGGGTGGCGGTCGTCGGCGCGAGCGTCGGCTGCAGCGTCGCGATCGACGCCAGCACCCGCCACCCCAAGGCCTTCAAGGCCATGGTCCTCCTGACCCCCGGGGCCAACTACCTCGGCGTCGACAGCCTCGCCCACGCCAAGACCTGGCAGGGCCTCCCGACCTGGATCGTGACCTCCGAAGAGGAGGCCGACGGCGCGCGTCCGGTGTTCGAGGCCCTCGACGCGAAATCCGACGAGGTCATGTTCCAGGTGGTCAAGAACCGCACCGGGATCCACGGCACCCGCGCCTTCGGCAAGGTCCCCGGCCTCGAGCCCAAGCTCGCCACCTGGCTGCGAAACATGCTCGAACGCTAGCCAGATCGAGTCCGAATCCCCGAGTCCCGCGCGCTACTCGTTCGCCGCGCTGAGCTCGACCTCGACCTCCAGCTCTTCTTCGCCGCGCAGCAGCGCCACGCGCACCACGTCGCCGGCGTTGTATTTCTCGAGCTCGTTGAGCAGGTCGTCGACCCGCCCCAGCGGGCGCCCGTTGATCCCCAGCAGCACGTCGCCGAGCACGATCTCGCGGTCGCGCTGCTCGGAGTTGCGCAGCCCGGCGCGGGCGGCCCCGCTCTCGGGGACCACGGTCACGATCAGCAGCCCGCGGCGGACGCCGAGCTGCTGGGCCACGTCGGGGCGCGCGAGCTGCACGCCGAGGGTCGGGCGCACCAGGCGCCCGTGCTCGATCAGCTGGGCCACGGTGCGCTTGACCGTGTCGATCGGGACCGCGAAGCCGATCCCGGCCGAGCTCCCGGTGCGGCTGTAGATCGCGGTGTTGACCCCGATCACCAGCCCCTGGCTGTCGAGCAGCGGGCCCCCCGAGTTGCCGGGGTTGATCGCCGCGTCGGTCTGGATCACGTCTTCGATCACGCGCCCCTGGGGCGACCGGGTCTCGCGCCCGAGCGCGCTCACGATCCCCGCGGTCAGCGTCTGGTCGAGGCCAAAGGGGTTGCCGATCGCGAGCACGCTCTGTCCGACCATGAGGTCGCTCGAGGTCCCCGCGGGCAAGGGCGTCGCCTTGCGCTCGACCTGGAGCAGCGCGATGTCCTTGGTCGGCGCCACACCCACCACCTGGGCGTCGAGGGTCTCGCCGTCCTGGAAGCGCACCTGCACCTGGCTCGCGCCCTCGATCACGTGGAAGTTGGTCACCACGTGCCCCGCGCCGTCCCACACGAAGCCGGTCCCCGACCCGCTCGGGACCTCGAACACGTTGCGCCGCCAAACGTCCTGACGCTTCACGCTCGTGGTAATGAACACGACCGAGGGCGCCGCGCGGCGGAACACGTCGATCTTGCTCCGCTCCTCGCCCGTGAGCTTACGGGTCGGGGACTCCTGCGCCTGGGCCTGGGGCGCGCCGGGCACGTTCGAGCTCGGGCACCCGCTGACGCCGAGGCCAAGTCCGAAGGCCAGCGTCAGCGCGAGCACGGCGTGCGAGAAGCGGACGTTCACGGATCTACCTCCTGCTGGTTACTCCCACTCGATCGTCGCGGGCGGCTTGCTCGAGATGTCGTAGCAGACGCGGTTGATCCCGCGTACCTCATTGATAATCCGATTGGAGATGGTTGCCAAGACTTCGGGATCGATTCGCGCCCAGTCGGCGGTCATGCCGTCGGTCGACTCGACCGCGCGCACGACGCAGGTGTCCTCGTAGGTGCGCTGGTCGCCCATGACCCCCACCGACGAGACGGGGAGCAGCACGCAGAACCACTGCCACACGCCCTTGCTCGCGCCGGAGGTCTCGAGCTCGTGGCGCACGATCGCGTCGGCCTCGCGCAGCACGGCCAGGCGCTCGGCGGTGACCTCGCCTGGAATGCGCACCGCCAGCCCCGGCCCCGGGAAGGGCTGGCGCTGGATCAAGAACTCGGGCAGCCCCAGGTCGGCGGCCAGCTCACGGACCTCGTCCTTGAACAGCTGGCGCAGGGGCTCGACCAGCTCGAAGCCGAGCTCCTCGGGCAGGCCGCCCACGTTGTGGTGCGACTTGATCGTGGCCGAGGGCCCGCCGTGGGGCGAAATGCTCTCGATCACGTCGGGGTAGAGCGTCCCCTGGGCGAGGAAGTGCGCGTTGGGAATGTGGTCTACCGCGTCCTTGAACACGCTGATGAACTCGTGCCCGATCCGCTTGCGCTTGAGCTCGGGGTCGGTGACCCCCGCGAGCTGGCCGACGAAGCGCTCCCCCGCGCTGACCACCTGCAGCCGGTCGCCGAAGCGCGGGCGGAACGCCGCCTCGACCTCCTCGACCTCGCCTTTCCGCAGGAGCCCGTTGTCCACGAAGATGCAGTGCAGACGCTCGCCGATCGCCTGGTCGACGAGGGCGGCCGTGACGGCGGAGTCGATCCCTCCGCTGAGCCCGCACACCACCACCCCGGAGTCGCCGACCTGGGCGCGGATCGCGGCGATCGACTCGGCGCAGAGGTCGGCGACCTTCCAGGTGTCGACGCAGCCGCACACCCCGCGCACGAAGTTGGTGAGGATCGCGCGCCCGTCCTCCGAGTGCTTGACCTCCGGGTGGAACTGCAGGCCATAGAACGGCCGGTCGGCGAACTGCACCGCGGCGAAGGGCGCCGAGGGGGTGCTGGCCACCGAGTGTAGGCCCTCGACGATCGCGTCCACGCGGTCGCCGTGGGACATCCACACCCGCGAGCGCTCGCCCAAGCCCGCGAACAGCGGACAGCTCCGGTCGAGGGTCACCTCGGCCCGGCCGTACTCGCGCTCGCTGGCGGCCTGGACCTTGCCCCCGAAGTGCTCGACCAGGAGCTGCTCCCCGTAGCAGATCCCGAGCACCGGGATCCCGAGCTCGAACAGGTCGGGGTCGACGGTGGGGGCGTGGTCGTCGTAGACCGAGCTGGGGCCGCCCGAGAGCACGATCCCCTTGGGCGCCCGCGCGCGCAGCTCGGCCGCGGGGGTGTCGTGCCGGGTGATCTCGGAGAACACGCCGATCTCGCGAATTCGCCGCGCGATCAGCTGGGTGTACTGGGACCCCAGGTCGAGGATCAGGATCTCTTCTTGGCTCATGGGGGCCTCCGCTGGCGGATTGTAGCCTGCCCTGCGGACCCCACCCCCGCGGGCCGTGAAGCCGGGGGCTGTGGCCGGGGTCCGTGGCCCCAAGTAACCTAACCCCCGTGAGTTTCGAGCTGGGCGAGAAGGTCGCCGACCGCTACCGCGTGGAAGCGCAGCTGGCGCGAGGCGAGATCGGCGAGGTCTACCGCGTCCTGGACGAGGAGACGAACGCTCCCCTTGCGCTCAAGGTGCAGTACCCTCCGAGCAAGGACTTCGCCGAGTTCCTCACCCGCTGCGCCCGCGCTGTGGAGGTCAGCGGCTACTTCGGGACGCGCAGCGCCGGCTTCGTGCGCGCCCACGCCTGCGGGGTGCTCCCCGACAAGGGCGTGTGGCTGGCCATGGACCTGGTCCCCGAGGCCCGCGCGCTCGACCTCCGCGACGGCGAGCGCAACTACCGCCTGGGGCTCCTGGTCCGTGCCGCGCGCCGGGTCGCGGAGCTCCACCGCCTGGGGATCGTGCACCGCGCGCTGCGCCCAGACGCCTTCCTCCTGGACGCGGAGGAGCGGGTCCTGCTCGCGGACTTCGGCCTCGCCCGCCTGCACGGCGACCCCCTCGAGAGCGGCGAGGGCTCCCTCGACGCCTGGGAGGCGGTGCTCAGCTACCCGCACTACCTCGCCCCCGAGCAGGTGCGCGCGACCTACGTCGACCACCGCGCGGACATCTACGCCCTCGGCGTCATGCTCTACGAGGCCCTGGTCGGGTCGCCCCCGTTCCGCGGGTCGCTGAGCGAGGTCCTCGATCAGCAGACCCTCGTCCGCCACGGCGAGCGCCCCTCGCCGCGCCCTTCGCAGGCGACGCATGTTCCAATTGAACTCGACCAGCTCTGTGCAGAGGCGCTGCACCTCGAGACCGAGCAGCGGCTGGGGGAGGCACACGTGTTCAGCGACCGACTGGACGCGGCCAGCACCGCGGGAGATTCACGGCGCAGCGGGCGCATTCCGCTGTCGGCGCCGCTCCCCGAGCCTCCCCCCGGTGTGCGCCGCGTGTCCGCCGAAGACGGGACCTTCCTCAACGAGAAGGACAGCTCGGTGCTGGTGTGGATCCCCGGCGGACAGGTCGACGGGCCCGGCGGCCCGTCGCGCCTCGCCGGGTTCTACGCCGGCAAGTACCCGGTCACCTGGGGTCAGTACCGCCACTTCTGCGAGGTGACTCAGCGCGACCTCGCGCCCGCGCGCTACCCCGTCGACGAGAACCACCCCGTGCACAACGTGAGCTACGCCGACGCAGAGGCCTACTGCGCCTGGGCGGGGCTGCGTCTGCTGCGCGAGGAGGAGTGGCGCTTCGCCGCGCAGGCCAACACGGGGCAGCCCTATCCCTGGGGCGAAGACGAGCCGAGCCCCACCCGCTGCAACTGGGCGGGACACCCCCGCCACGGCCGCCGGCGCAGCGCGCCCGTGGGCAGCTTCCCCGCGGGCGCCTCGCCCTACGGCGTGCTCGACCTGGCCGGGAACGTCGCCGAGTGGACCCTCACCGAGGAAGGCCGCCCCGACGCCGCCGTGCTCGGCGGCTCCTTCCGCAGCGAGTCGACCGGATGCGCGATCGGCGTCGCCGAAATGCTCCCCAAGGAGTCGAGCGAGGGCCACGTCGGCTTCCGGGTAGCGCTCAGCCCCCAGCGAGCCACCGGGCGCA